>JAEZKX010000254.1 GCA_023436025.1 Pseudomonadota bacterium
GCCGGGTGCTGCGGCGCCGGCGCGGGCGTGGGGCCTGCCGCGGCGGGCTGGGCCACGCGCTGCAACTGCACGTCCTTGGGGAGGTCCAGCAGCACGGGGCCCGGCCGTCCCGACAGCGCGATGCGCACGGCTTCGTGCACCGCCTCCGCCACCTGGGCCGCATCGCGCGGCTGGTGGTTCCATTTGGTGACGGGACGCGACATGCCCAGCGCGTCGCATTCCTGGAAGGCCTGGGTGCCGATCACGTTGCTGGCCACCTGGCCGCTGATGCACAGCACGGGGATGGAGTCGCTGATGGCATCCAGCAGCCCGGACATGGTGTTGCCGACGCCGGGCCCGGAGGTGACCAGCACGACGCCCAGGCGCCCGGTGCTGCGCGCATAGCCCTCGGCGGCATGCACCGCGGCCTGTTCGTGGCGCACCAGCACATGGCGCAGCCGCGGCTCGGCGTACAGCGCGTCGTAGAGCGGCAGGGCGGCGCCGCCGGGGTAGCCGAAAATCGTGTCGATCCCGCATGCCACCAGGGTGTCCAGCAGGATCTCCGCGCCGTTGCGGGTTTCCGTTGCGCTGGGGTGGTCGGAAAGGTTTTCGGCAGGATTCGCTTCCATGCTGCCGATTGTTCCGGGCTTCGTCCAGAATGTGCTTCGACTTTAGGAGGCTTTCCCTTGGCTGGAGCGAAGAAAAATCGGAAGACGGCGGATACCGCGGAACAAAACCCGGGCGCCTACGACAAGTACGACCTGGCGATCCTGCGCGAGCTGCTCGCCGACTCGCGCCGCACGCTGCAGGAGATCGGCGCCGCGGTGAAGCTGTCGCCCACCACCTGCTGGACCCGCATCAAGCGGCTGGAGGCCGACGGTGTCATCCGCAAGTACACGGTCGATGTCGAGCGCGCGCGCCTGGGTTACCAGGAGACCGTGATCGTCCAGCTCACGCTCGCCAGCCACACCGACGAGACGCTGTACGAATTCGGCCGCATCCTGTCGCAGATTCCGGAGGTGATGGATGCCTACCTGGTCTCGGGCGACTACGACTACTACATCCGCATCGCGGTGAAGGACACGCGCGACTACGAGCGGCTGCTGCGCGAAAGGTTGTACAAGATCCCGGGCATCCGCCACAGCAAGTCGAGCTTCGTGCTGCGCGTGCTCAAGGACGGGCACGTGCCGGTGTCCTGAGCCACCACGATCCGATGGTGCTTCGCCGATGCCCTGGTCGAGCACTTTTTCCAGGCGAATGCTCCTATAGTGGCCCAGGCGGAAGCCCGCAGGACAGGAGCCTGGATGAACAGCAGACGGCTTGCTGGTGTCGGAGCGATCGTGCTGGTCGCGGTGGCCCTGGGTGCGTGGCTGCTGCTGCGCAGGCCCGCTGCACCAGACCAGCTGGAACTGCAGGGCAATGTCGACATCCGCCAGGTGTGGCTGGCCTTCGACGGCAGCGGCCGCGTGCTCGACATGTATGTCCAGGAAGGCGACGCCGTGAAGCTGGGGCAGTTGCTCGCGCGCCTGGACACCCGCACGCTGGACCTGCAGGCGCAGCAGGTCGATGCCCGGATCGAGGCGCAGCGGCAATCCACCCTGCTCCTTCGCGCCGGCGCCCGGCCGCAGGAGCTGGCCCAGGCACGGGCGCGCGTCGCGGCGGCCGAGGCCGAGGCGAACCGCGCGCGTGACGAGGCCGCACGGCTGCAGGAATTGGCCAGCCGCACCGCAGGGCGCGCCACCAGTGCGCAGGAGCTGGAAGCATCGCGCACCGCCGTGCGGACCAGCGAGGCGCGCGTGGTGGAGCTGCGCGAAGCGCTGCGCGTGATGCAGCTGGGGGCCCGTTCCGAGGAGATCGATGCCTCGGAGGCGCAACTGCGCGGCCTGCAGGCCGAGCTGGCCTTGCTGCGGCACCAGATCGCGCAGGCGGAGCTGCACGCGCCGGTCAGTGGCGTCGTGCGCTCGCGCCTGCTGGAGCCGGGCGATCTCGCCAGTCCGCAGAAGGCTGCCTACACGCTGGCGCTGACCGACCCGAAGTGGGTGCGTGTGTACGTCAACGAGCGCGACCTGGGTTCGGTCAGGCCGGGCATGCCCGCGCAGGTGGTCACGGACGGCCAGCCGCAGCGGCCCATCGCCGGCACGGTGGGCTTCATCTCGTCGGTCGCGGAGTTCACGCCGAAGTCGGTGCAGACCCCGGAGGTGCGCACGGCGCTGGTCTACGAGGTGCGGGTGCGTGTCGACGATCCGGCCAACGTGCTGCGCCTCGGCCAGCCGGCCACCGTGCGCCTGGACTTGCGCTCCGCGGGGCCCGCGCGGTGAACCACGCTGGCCCGGTCCTGCAGGCGCGCGACTTGCGCAAGACCTTTGCGGGCACGCGGCGCGGGCAGGTGGTGCATGCCGTGGACGCGGTTTCGCTGGCCATCCCGCCGGGGCAGATGACGGCGCTGGTGGGGCCGGACGGCGCGGGCAAGACGACGCTGCTGCGGCTGGTGGCAGGGCTGTTCCGGCCGGACTCGGGCACGCTGCATGTGCTGGGCCTGGACGTGGTGGCGCAGCCCCAGGCGGTGCAGGACCGCATCAGTTACATGCCGCAGCGCTTCGGCCTCTACGAGGACCTGACGGTGCAGGAGAACCTGGACCTCTATGCCGACCTGCACGGCGTGCCGCAGCCGGTGCGTCGCGAGCGCTTCGGGCGCATGCTGCAGATGACGGACCTGGCACGCTTCACGCAGCGGCCGGCCGGCAAGCTGTCCGGCGGGATGAAGCAGAAGCTGGGCCTGGCCTGCACGCTGGTGCGTTCGCCCGAGCTGCTGCTGCTGGACGAACCCAGCGCGGGCGTCGATCCCCTGTCGCGCAGGGACCTGTGGATCATCGTGCAGCAACTCGTGCGCGACGAGCACCTCAACGTGGTCGTGAGCACGGCCTACATGGACGAGGCGCAGCGTTGCGACCAGGTCTACGTCCTGCGCAACGGCAGCATTCTCGCCAGCGGGACGCCGCGGGAGTTGACGGCGCTGGCGAACGACCGCACCTTCCGCGCGGTCCCTGGAAAGGGCGTGCGCACGCGCCGGCTGCAGGAAGAGCTCGCCAGCGACCGCCAGCACGTGATGGATGCGGTGCCCAGCGGCGGCGCGGTGCGTTTCATCCGCCAGCCCGACGCCAGCGTCGATGCGCTGGGGATCGACGCGCGGGTGGAGCCGCGGCCGGCACGGCTGGAGGACGCGTTCATGATCATGCTGCGCCAGCAGCTGGCCGAGGACGAGGACCGGGCCCGTGTGGTCGTGCCCGCGGTGGCGCCGGCGCCGGCTGCGCCGGGCACGCCGCATTCGTCCGGCCCGGTGATCGTGGTGCGCGACCTGGTGCGCAAGTTCGGCGACTTCACCGCCGTGGCCAGCACGTCCTTCGACGTCCGGCGCGGCGAGATCTTCGGCCTGCTGGGTCCGAACGGAGCGGGCAAGACGACCACCTTCCGCATGCTGTGCGGGCTGCTGCCGGCCACCAGCGGGCATCTCGAGGTGGCCGGGGTCGACCTGCGCACAGCGCGGGCCCGCGCCCGCGCCCGCATCGGCTACGTGTCGCAGAAGTTCGCGCTCTACGGCAGCCTCACGGTGCAGGAGAACCTCGCGTTCTTCGCCGGCGCCTACGGGCTGCCGGCAGGCATCCGCGAGCAACGGGTTGCGCGCAGCATGGAGCAGTTCGGACTGGACCCCTCCGCCCGCTCCGGCGAACTGCCCGGCGGCTACAAGCAACGGCTGGCCATGGCCGCGGCGCTGCTGCACGAGCCCGAGATCCTGTTCCTGGACGAACCCACCAGTGGCATCGACCCGCTGGCACGGCGGGCGTTCTGGCAGACGATCGGCGGCCTCGCCGATGCCGGCGTGACCGTCATCGTCACCACGCACTTCATGGAGGAGGCGGAGTACTGCGACCGGGTGGCGATCCAGGACGCCGGGCGCCTGCTGGCGCTGGGCACGCCGCGGCAGGTGCGCGGACAGGCGGGCGCGGCGCACGCGAGCGACATGGACAGCGCCTTCATCGCCATCGTGGAGCAGGCACGGGAAGGCCGCGCACGGGGAGCGCAGGCATGAAAGGCGAGGGCGGCTTCCGCATGCGGCTGGTCGCGCTGGTGCGCAAGGAGACGCGCCAGCTGCTGCGCGATCGCAGCAACCTCGCCGTCGGCCTGCTGCTGCCGGTGCTGCTGATCCTGCTGTTCGGATACGGGCTGTCCTTTGACCTGTCCAACGCGCGCGTGGCCGTCGTGCTGGAGGAGGATTCGCCCGCCAGCCGCAACCTGGCCGCCGCCCTGGGCGGCACGCGCTACATCACGCCGGTCCTGGTGCGCGGCATGCCGCAGGCGGAGCAGGCGCTGCGGGAGGGACGGGCAAAGGCCATCCTGCGCGTGCCGGTCGACTACTCGCGGCAGCTCGCGCAGGGCCGGGCCCGCGTCCAGCTGCTGCTCAATGGCGCCGACTCGACCATGGCTTCGGCCATCGAGACCTATGTGAACGGCGCCATCGCGACCCGGATAACGCAGGAAACCGACCGGCGCGGGACCACCGGCCCGGACACCGGCGCCGGCCCGGGCACCGTGGCCATCGTCCAGCGGATGTGGTTCAACGAAAGCGGCAACAGCCGCTGGTACCTCGTGCCGGGGCTCATCGTGCTGGTGCTCACCCTGATCGGCGCCTTCCTGACCGCCTTGCTGGTGGCCCGCGAGCGGGAGCGCGGCACCCTCGAGGCCCTGTTCGTGACGCCGGTGCGGCCGCTGGAGCTGGTGCTGGCCAAGCTGGCGCCCTACCTCGTGGTCGGCGCCATCGACCTGGTGTTCTGCCTGCTGGCCGCGCATTTCCTGTTCGGCGTGCCCATGCGCGGCTCACTGTGGGTGATCCTGCTGGCCTCGGGTCTTTATCTACTGGTGTCGCTCGCCCTCGGCCTGTACGTCTCGGGGCAGGCCGACAGCCAGTTCCAGGCCAGCCAGGTGGCGCTGATCGCCAGCTTCATGCCGGCCACGATGCTCTCGGGCTTCGTCTTCGACATCCGCAACCTGCCGGCGCCGGTGCAGGTCGTCAGCCACGCCATCCCCGCCACCCATTTCATGCAGATGATCAAGACGCTCTTCCTCGGTGGCAACGACTGGCCCATGGTCGTGCGGGAATGCGCCATCCTGGCGGCGTACGCCATCGTGCTCGTCAACGCCGCGCGCCTGACGCTGCGCAAGCGCCTGGACTGATCGCCCATGGGTGAGATCCTGCACTTCCTGCGCGGCGTGCTCGTGCTGTGCCGCAAGGAGATCCTCGCCATCCTGAAGGAGCCGGCGAACCGCCTGGTCCTGTTCGTGCCGGCAGTGGTGCAGTCGCTCCTGTTCGGCTATGCCGCCACCTTCGATCCCACGCATGTTCCGTACGCGGTGCTGGACCAGAGCCGCAGCGCTGCCTCGGTGGCCCTGCTTGCCCGCCTGGACGGCACTGGCGTGTTCCAGCGCCAGGCCACGCTGGAGTCCAGCACGCAGATCGCCGAAGCCATCGACCGGGGCGGCGCCCTCCTGGTGCTCAACTTCCCGTCGGACTTCGAAGCGCGCCTGGGCACCAGCGGGCAGGCGCAGTTGCAGGCCATCCTCGACGGACGGAATTCCACCACCGCCTCCGCGGCGGCCGGCTATGTCGCCGCCGTGGTGGCTGCCTTCAATGTGGAACGGTCCGGCATGGCCCCCGGCCTCGTGGTGGAACGGCGGGCCTGGTTCAATCCCAACCTGGAGTCGCGCTGGTCCCTGATGCCCGCGCTCATCGCGGCCCTGAGCATGATGCAGACCCTGTTGCTGGCGGCGCTGTCGGTCGCCCGCGAGCGCGAGCAGGGCACCTTCGACCAGCTGCTCGTCACCCCGCTGACGCCCATGCAGATCCTGATCGGCAAGGCAGTGCCATCGATCCTCATCGGCCTGGGGCAGTCGACCCTGATCCTGCTCATGACGCTTTTCTGGTTCCGCATTCCCATGAACGGGTCCGTGCTGGTGCTGTACCTCGGCCTGGCGTGGTTCACGATCGCGGCGGTCGGCATCGGCCTGTCGATCTCGGCGCTGGCCGTGAACATGCAGCAGGCCATGCTCTACACCTTCCTGCTGATCATGCCGCTGACGCTGTTGTCCGGCCTGATCACGCCGACCGAGAACATGCCGCTGGTGCTGCAATGGGCGACCTTCGCCAATCCGCTGCGTTTCGGCATCGACCTCGTGCGGCGGGTCTATCTGGAAGGCGCCGGCCTGCGTGACGTCGCCTTCGACTTCATTCCAATGGCGGGAGTGGCTGCCGTCACCTTGCCGCTGGCCGCATGGCTGTTCCGCAACCGCCTGTCCTGAGACCCCCATGCGCCTGCCTTCCCCCCGGCCTTCCATCCCCGTGCGCGGCCTGGCCAGCCTGGTGCCCGCAGCGATCCTGGCCACCGGCTGCGCGATCGGGCCGGACCCCGCGCCGCCGGTGGCCGGCGCGCCACCCGACTGGACGAGCTGGCGCAGCAGTCCCGCGCTGGTGGATGCCCGTCTGGTATCCCAGGAGTCCCCGCGGCCCGACTGGTGGCGCAGCTATGGCGATCCGGTGCTGGACGATCTGGTGGCGCAGGCGCGCTCGACCAGCCCGGACCTGCAGACCACCGCCTTGCGGCTCGCACAGGCCCGGGTGCAGCGCCGCATCGCGGGCGGCGAGGGCGACGTGCAGGTCAGCAGCCGGGCGGCGGCCGCGCGCCAGCGGCAAAGCGAGAACGGCGCGAGCACGCGCCTGCTCGACGCGCTGGGTGGCGCGAACCGTGACGCCCTGGTTGGCTTCCTCAGCGAGCCCTTCACGGTCTACCAGGCCGGCTTCGACGTGTCGTGGGAGCCCGATTTCTGGGGCCGCGTGCGGCGTTCGGTCGAGGCCGCCGATGCCGAGCTGCGCAACCAGGAAGCGCTGGCGGAGCTGGCGACCCTGAGCCTGGTGGCGGACCTCGTGCGCAGCTACTTCGAGGTCCGCCAGGCGCAGCGCGACATCGCCTTGCTGCGCGCCGATGCCAATGCCGCGGACGAGCGCCTGCAACTGGTGTCGGCAAGGGTATCGGCGGGGTTGCTGCCGGCGACCGACCTCTCGCGCCAGCGCGCGGAGTGGGCCGCCGTGCAGGCGCAGTTGCCGGCGCAGCTGGCGCGCGAGGGTGCGGCGATGAACCAGCTCGCCGTGCTCGCGGGCCTGCATCCGGGTGCGCTGAATGCCAGCTTGCGGCCGGCCGAAGCCTCCAGCGGCGATGCCTTGCCCGATCTCTCGCTCGGCCTGCCGTCGGAGGTGGCGCAGCGCCGTCCGGATGTGCGTGCGGCGCTGGCGCGCGTGCTGGCGGCCACCGCGCGCATCGGCGTGGCCCGTGCCGATCTCTACCCGAGCATCCGGCTGGGCGCGAGTCTGGGCCGGGAGTCCTTGCGGCTCGGCGACCTGGCGGACTGGGGCAGCCGCACCTGGTCGATCGGCCCCACGCTCAGCTTGCCGCTGTTCGACGGCGGCCGGCGCCGGGGCGCCGTGCAGCTGCGCGAGCTGGAACAGCAGCAGGCCGCCGTGCAGTACCAGCAGGTGGTGCTCGGCGCCTGGCGCGAGATCGACGATGCCCTGAGCGGCTACGAAGCCGACCGCCTGCAACTGCTCGCGCTGCAGGACCGCGTGCGCAGCGCGGACGATGCCTATGCGCTGCTGCAGGCGCGCTACGAGTCCGGCCTGATTCCCTTCTTCGATGTCATCGATGCCCAGCGCGGTCGCCTGCAGGCGCAGCGCGACCTGGTTGCCGCGCAGGCGCGTGCCCGGACGCGCTTCGCGCAGGTGAACAAGGCGATCGGGAATGTCCCCGGGCCTTAGGCGCCAGCTTCGCAGCGGGGGCTGCGTGACGGCCTGGCAAGGCGGCAAGACGGGCCTGACCGATTCCGGCGAGACCGCTGCATGCTGAAGAGCGACGCACCGCAACGGGACCGGCCGGCGCCCGGGCGCACTGCCTCAGGAATTGCCCGGCGGAACCGCCAGGCCTCGCTTGAGCGTCTGCAGCACGACGCGCGTGGTGTAGCGCACGACGACAGGATGTCGCCGCATGAGTCCGTCCATGAAGCGCTCGTACGACTGCACGTCGCGAGCGCATGCGATGACGAG
The DNA here is from genome assembly GCA_023436025.1 of Pseudomonadota bacterium. GTDB lineage: Bacteria > Pseudomonadota > Gammaproteobacteria > Burkholderiales > Burkholderiaceae_C > Ramlibacter. The sequence continues at coordinate 8,123 of JAEZKX010000254.1, forward strand.
CAGGTCGTCCTCACCCGTCACATAGTAGGCCTGTTGAACGGCGGGGTGGTCGGATAACCAGGTGCGCAAGCGGCTGACCTGGTCCGGTGCTTCCTCGGCCAGGCGCAGCGTGGCGATGAAGGTGGCGCCGGCCGTGCCCAGCCGCTGCGGATCGACTACCGCGACCTCGCGCTCGATCACGCCTTCCTCGCGCAGCCGCTTGAGCCTGCGCTGAATGGCCGACGGCGACAGGGGCACCGTGTTCGCCAGTTCTTCCGACGTCAAGGCGGCGTTTTCCTGGACCAGGGCGAGCAGGTGGCGGTCGTGGGAATCGAGATCGATGGGCATGCGCGATGGTGGCAGAACGCGGCAAAGCCGCGCGGAAGGAGGGCTGTTCGCGGAATTCCCGCCACACTGGAAACTAGGATGTGCGGATGATCGATCACGTTTCCCTCGGAACCACCCGCTACGACGAGGCCGTCGATTTCTATCGGAAGGTGCTGGCGCCCCTGGGCGTGGCCTTGTTGAGCGACACCGGTGAAGAGGCGGCCTATGGCACGGCCGATCACTGGGGCTTCTTCCTCTACCGCGCCACGGGCGTCGCGCCTGTGACCGGAGATCGCATGCATCTCGCATGGGGCGCGCCGGATCGGGCGACTGTGCGTGCGGTCCACCGGGCGGCGCTGCAGGCGTTGGCCGGCGACATCTTCGGCCCGCGCGAGCGGCCCGACATCAGCAGCACCTACTTCGGCGCCATGTTCACGGACCTCGACGGCCATCGAATCGAGGTGAAGACCGACGCGGCGTGAGCGTCGGCCCCTTGCCTCGCGCCGCGGCTGCCATGCCCAGAACATGGCTTGTCAATATACTGATGGCAGCCAGGCAGTTCCAAGGACAGGAGCCCTTCCATGCACGCGTTCGTCGCCATCCAACATCCAACGCGGGGGCTGGACCATCTGAATGCGGTCCGCAGGATCCGGCCTGCGCTGTTCGCCACGGAAGCCAGCACCCACGCGGCGCATCTTCCCATCCCGGCGCAGGCCTAGCCGCCGGCGCGACGCAAGGAGCGGTGCCATGGCGGGCTCACCATACGGTTGCGGGATCGGCCCTGCCTTCGATGTGATCGGCGGCAAGTGGAAGGCGGCCGTCCTCTGGGAGATGCAGGACCAGCCGCGGCGCTTCAGCGAACTGCGGCGGCTGGTGGCCGGCATCAGTGAAAGAGTACTTGCGCAGCAGCTGCGCGAGCTGGAGACGGCGGGCCTGGTCGAGCGGCGCGTCATGAGCGTCGTGCCCGCGCATGTGGAGTACGGGACCACGGAATGGGGGCGCTCGCTCAATGCCGCGCTCGGGCCGCTGGCGGACTGGGGTGCGCGCTACGAGCGGAACACCTTGATGAGCGCCGCCAGTTCCTCGGCCCCGTAGCCCGACGCTTCCGCCTGGCGCAGCAGGTCTGCGCTCAGCTTTGCCACCCGCGTGTCGATGCCGGCCTCGGCCGAGGCTTGAAGAATGCGCGCGGTCGCCTCGACCGAGATGCGTAGCGGGCTTTCGCTGATGCGGAAATCCCCCGAGCCGATGACGCCGGCCTGGTGCTCGAAGAATGCACCGAAGGACGGCGCAACCGAACGGACGATCTCGCCATAGCGCACCACGTCGATCCCATGCACCTCGGCGAGCCGCGCCCCATGCATGAAGCCCATGTAGGCGCCGTACACGTAAGAGAGCGTGGCGAGGTCCATGGTGGCCGCCGCCTCGATCTGCTCGCCCAGGTAGACGAGGTGGCCCGCGGCGGCACGCAGGAGCTCTTGCACATCGTGGTACGTCCCGGATGGCCCGGACAGGAGCAGGGGCGTGTCGGGCTGGCCCATCTGGCTCGGCGCTGCCTGGATGGCGCCTTCGAGATAGCGTGCTCCATGACCTTGGGCCCAGAGCGACGCGGCCAGCGCCTCCTTCGGGCCGCCGGTGGTCAACTGGACCAGCACCTTGTCGCGCACGGCGGCTGCCACGGGCGCCGGGTGGAAGATCGTGTCCGACGCCGCCCGGTCGTAGACGCACACCACCGTCACGGGGCTGGCGGCGACTGCTGCCGCTGCGCTCGGCGCCAGCGTGACGCCTGCCCGCACCAGCGGGTCGGCCTTTTCGGGCGAACGGTTCCAGACCGTCACCGCATGCCCTCGCTCCTGAAAGATCCTCGCCAGGGTGGCGCCCATCGCGCCGAGCCCGATCACCGAAACACGCATCATTCACTCCTTGTCGAAAGAAGGGATCGTGCGGCTTGCCGAGGCAAGGCGGCAAGCACTGACCTACTTGTCAGTGACTGATTTCGACGTCAGTGCGGGATGCGCGATGCACGGCGCTCGAGAATCGCAGGATGCCAGCAAGCTGCAGGGCCTGCTCAGGGCCGTTGCCCTTTGAACGCGGCCCGACGACTCTCGCGTTCGGACCGGAAGGATTTGCTCAGTTGCGCCGAAAGATCCTCCCGCCGCAGGACCTTGCCGCAGGCGCGGCATGCAGGCCCCAGGCCAGGGTTCTTGCCGCACGGGATGTGCGTGTACTGGATCGCCTTCTCCTCGCCCTTCGCCTTGCACCAGGTCTCTCCCCATGCGCGCAGCGCCAGGAACACCGGGTGCAGGGCCAAACCCTTCTCGGTCAGGTGGTACGCGTGGCGCAGCGGCTTGTCGTTGTAGGGACGCCGCTCGACCATGCCCGCGGCCTCGAGCTTCTTCAGGCGGTTGGCCACCATCTGCGGCGTGGCCTCGGTCTGGGCCTGGATCTCTTCGAACCGGTGACATCCCAGGAACAGTTCGCGGAGCACCAGCACCGTCCACCGGTCACCCAGGATCTGCTGTGCCAGAGCGATGGGACACGAGGTTCCCCGTCTCTTGGGGGAGGCAGATTTCGCGCCTTGAACCATCGCCTCATCATACCGGCCCATCGTCGTGCCTATGAATGGAGGAGGTACGAAGGCGGAGCGTTTCCAGAACAGTCAGGCCTCAAGGAAAAGCCGCGACGGGCAGGGTGACTTGCTTAACTATGAAAATCATAGGATAGTGCGACCGTTCGCCGGGGCCGGACCACCGGCGGACCGCCTGAACTTCAACCCGTGAACGGTCCTGAATCGAAAGGGATTACCCATGTCTGAATTGAACCTGGCAGCCATCGCGCAGCGCTACGCCGCAGCCTGGATCGCCCGAGACCCGGAAGCCATCGTTGCCCTGCACACGCCCGACTCGACCTTCCAGGCGCATGGCCGCACCGGTGAGGTCAAGGGCAAGGCCGCGCTGCAGAAGGAGTTCGCCGGCGTCTTCGAGCTCTACCCCGACTTCGGCGTCGAGGTCCGCCGGCTTCTCCTGGGCGACAAGCACTGGACCCTCGACTGGGATCTGACCTTCCGGCTGCCGGACAAGGGGCCGAGAAAGTTCCACGCGCTCGATGTCGTGGAGGTCGATGACGCCGGACTGGTCAAGAGGAAGGACACCTTCTTCGATTTCGCCCAGGTCAAGGCGGCATTCGACAAGCAATGACGGACCAGCACATGACCAACGATCGATTCGAGACCATCACCCGCTTGAGCCCCTTCTTCGATCGGCCCGTTCTTGGCGCCATGCCGGTGGAGCACCTCTGCGATCTCAGCATCGAACTGGAGCCTGGGCAGATGATCAAGACCCACCTCGGAACGCGCCTGACCTTCGTGGTGAAGAGGGGCCAGTTCGAAGGCCCGCGGTTGCGCGGAGAAATGCTCGCCGGCGGAGGTGACTGGGTATCCGTCGGCGCCGACGGGATCAGCCGCATGGACGTCAGGGCGACCTTGCGCACGCATGACGGCGTACTCATCCACTACGATTCTCAGGGCGTCCTGAGGTTTCCGCCTGACGGCCGGAAGCGTTTGGCGCAGGGGGAGCGGCTCTCGTTCGACGAGACCTACGTCAGGCCCACGCCGAGGTTCGAGACTTCGGACGAGCGTTACTCCTGGCTCGCCGGGGTCGTGACCGTCGGTCACGGCGAGTACGGGCCAGGGCGCATCGACCACCGGCTCTACTGTGTGCTGTGACCGTGACGTGCCCAGGGCTTCTGCAAGGTTCTCGATCTGCGCTTGGCGCCCTACCGCCCACTGTCGCCTCCGCTTGACGGCTCACAAGGAGCACCCATGGACACACGCGTAAGGCATCGCCGGCTTCGTATCGGCCCAGTCGAGCTCTTCTACCGGGAGGCGGGCGCGGCCGACGCGCCGGTGCTGCTGCTGCCGCACGGCTATCCGTGCTCCTCGTACGAGTTCCGCAACCTCATGCCGCTGCTGGCGGACCGCTGGCGCCTGATCGCGCCGGACTATCCCGGCTCCGGTTACAGCGACACACCGGACGATTTCGACTACAGCTTCGACGGCTACGCCCGAATCCTCGACAGCCTGGTCACCCAGCTCGGCATCGACAGCTTCGCGCTCTACCTGCACGACTTTGGCTCGCCCGTCGGGGCGCGCCTGGCGATCCTGAAGCCAGAGCGCGTCGCAGCACTCATCATCCAGAACGGCGACGTCCCGTACGAGGACGCCCTGGGGCCCAAGTACGCGGAGATCGAGGCGACGTGGAGCCTGCCGGAGGCGCAGATGCGCCGCAAGCTGGCCGAAGCGGTCAACGAGGAGACATTCCGCGAAGAGTTCCTCAATGCGCTCGACCCGGACATGGCCACCTGCATCCCGCCGGACCTGTGGCAGCTGCATTGGTCACTGATGACGCCGCGGCGCAAGCAAGTGGCCACCGAGCTCCTGGCCGGCCTGAAGGCCAACCGCGCCTGGTTCCCGCAGCACCGGGACTACCTGCGCCAGCACCGTCCACCGACCCTCATCGTCTGGGGGCCGCACGACCACTACATGCCGGAAGCGTCAGGTCGAGCCTATCTGCGCGACTTGCCCGATGCGGAGTTCCACCTCCTGGACGGTGGGCACTGGCTGCTTGAGACGCACCTGTGCGAAGTCGCGGGACTCATGCGCGACTTCCTGGGCCGCGTGCACTAAACCATCCACCACTTTGAAGGACCATTCATGCCGATCATCAACGTCAAGGTCAGCCGCGCCGCGGATCCTGCGCTGACGCGCGAGATTTCCGAAATCCTGCTGGACCTGACCACGCGAATCCTGGGCAAGCGCCGGGACCTGACAGCCGTCGTCGTGGACTATGTCCATCCCGAGCACTGGACGGTGGGCGGCAGCACTCTGGCCGCGCAAGGCAAGAACAGCTTCTACTTTGACATCAAGGTGGTCGACGGCACGAACACCAAGGACGAGAAAGCCCGCTACATCAGCGAGTGCTTCGCCGCATTCGAGCGATTGCTCGCGCCGCTTCACGAGGAAAGCTACATCTACGTGCAGGACGTCCGCGAGCAGGCGTACGGCTTCGGCGGGCTGACGCAAGAGTATCGCTACATCAAGTCCAGACTTTAGGCATCATTCGTGCAGGCTGCGACTTCACGAGCGCGTACTGCGCAAACGGCGTGGCGGATGCCAGCCAGTCGCGCGCGGCCGCGGTGTCGCAGTCCAGAGCCCGTGCGACCCGTGCCGCGCCCAGACAAGGGGGTCCGGTTGGGCGATGGTCGCGCGTCGCCCCGGCCGAGCGGGCAAGAAGCCCGAATGCCGGCCCGGCAGGCGCCTGGAGCAATTGCCGGCGTGCCGCCATCGGTAGCGCCCGCCCTTGAGCGGCATGGACCAATCTTCTGCTCAGGCTGATCCGATAAATCGATCACGCAGGATCGGCGCCAGCCCTCAGAGGCAGTGACGTAGGAAGCCCTCGGCTGCCGCCCCGAGCTTCTTGGCGCGGTGCATCACGATCGACAGCGTGCGCTGCATGGGGGGCAGCGTCGTGGCGAGCTCCACCAGCCAGCCCTCGGTGATCGCCTGCTGAACCGCCAGGCGGGACAGGCAACCCAGGCCCAGGCCGGCGGCGACCACGCGCTTGATGGCCTCGTTGCTGCCAAGCTCCAGTTCGACCGCCATCTCGTCCAGGTGCGGAATCAGCCAGCGGTCCGAGGCCTCGCGGGTGCCGGAGCCAGGCTCGCGCAGCACCCAGGTGGCCTGGTTCAGCTGGCGCGCCCCCACGCGACGGCCGGCCAGAGGATGGCCGGCAGCGGCCACGACGACGATTTCGTCGGTGCGCCACTTGCGCACCGTGAGTTCCGGGTGGCTTTGCGTGCCCTCGATGAAGCCGATGTCGGCCCGGAACGAGGCGACCCGCTCGAACACGTCGTGCGTGTTGGCGATGTCCAGCAAGACGTGGCTTGCGGGTTGCTCGTGCTTCCAGCTGGCGATCAGTTCCGGAAGCAGGTACTCGCCGATGGTGTAGCTCGAGGCCAGGCGCAGCGGAGCGGCATGCGCTGCCCCGAACAGGAGCTCGGTTTCGACCGCCAGTTCAAGGACGGACGCCGCGCGCGGAAGCAGGGCGCGCCCGTTCTCGTTGATGACCAGCTTCTTGCCCACCCTGTCGAACAGCTGCACACCGAGCACCGACTCCAGCTCGCCAAGGGCATTGCTGGCGGCTGACTGCGACCGCGATATCTCGTCGGCGGCCGCCCGGGTCGTGCCTCCCCGCGCCACACGGCGGCGAACACTTCCAGCTGGCGCAGGGTGAGCCTCAGCCGCTGATCGATTTTCTGGGTCATCTCGAGCGGAATTATGCGATAGGGCACTTTAGATCACACCTAGCATGAGCTTATGTTCAAGTTCCTTTCACGCGAACCGCTGCACGATCCCACGGCGAGCAGCGTGGCCGGCACCGAGGTCAAGACCACCACCTGCTACATGTGCGCCTGCCGCTGCGGCATCCGGGTGCACCTGCGGGACGGGCAGGTCCGCTACATCGACGGCAATCCCGAGCATCCGATCAACCAGGGCGTGATCTGCGCCAAGGGCAGCTCCGGGATCATGAAGCAGGTGTCGCCCGCCCGCCTGACGCAGCCTCTGCTGCGCAAGCCAGGCAGCAAGCGCGGCGACGGCGAGTTCGAGACCATCTCCTGGGAGCGTGCCTTCGAGATTCTCACCGAGCGCCTGGGCCGCATCCGGGCCAGCGATCCGAAGAAGTTCGCGCTCTTCACGGGACGCGACCAGATGCAGGCGCTCACCGGCCTGTTCGCGCGCCAGTTCGGCACGCCTAATTACGCGGCGCACGGCGGCTTCTGCTCGGTCAACATGGCCGCCGGCATGATCTATTCGGTGGGCGGGAGCTTCTGGGAGTTCGGCGGCCCCGACCTGGACCGCGCCCGCCTGTTCGTGATGATAGGCACGGCGGAGGACCATCACAGCAATCCGATGAAGATCGCGCTTGGCAAGTTCAAGCGCGCCGGCGGCCGCTTCATCTCCATCAACCCGGTGCGAACCGGCTACTCGGCGATCGCCGACGAATGGATCCCCATCAAGCCCGGCACCGATGGCGCGCTCTTCATGGCCTTGCTGCACGACCTGATCGCCGCGGACCTGATCGACCGCTCCTTCCTGCAGCGGTTCACCAACGCGCCGCAGCTCGTCGTGCTGGACGAGGGGGAGCGGGAAGGCCTGTTCGCCTTCGACCCGGCAGCCGGCCCCCCCGGTGACGGGCGCCATCCGCACAACAAGCTGGCCTGGGACCTGGGCAGTGGCGGCGTGGTGCAGGCCTACCCGCAAGGCGTCGAGGACGGTCGCCAGCTGGCGCTGGAAGGCCGCTACACGCTGCCGGATGGCACGCGCGTGGCGCCAGCCTTCCAGCTGCTGCGCGAGCGCGTGGCCGAGACCACGCCGGACTGGGCCGCGAAGATCACGGGCATTCCCGCCGAACGCATCCGGCAGCTGGCGCGTGAACTGGGCGAGACGGCGCTGCAGCAGGCCTTCGAGCTGCCCATTCCCTGGACCGATGCCTGGGGCAAGCGGCACGAGACGACGCAGGGCAGGCCGGTGGCCTTCCATGCGATGCGCGGGCTGGCCGCGCATTCGAACGGCTTCCAGACGGTGCGTGCGCTGGCGGTGCTGATGAGCGTGCTGGGCACGATCGACGCCCCCGGCGGCTTCCGCCACAAGGCGCCGTACCCGCGCCACATCGTGCCGAACTACCGGGCCTTCAACGACCCGGACCTGGTGAGGCCCAACACGCCCTTGAACGCCGCGCCACTCGGCTTCCCGGCCAGTCCCGAGGAGCTGGCGGTGCACGAGGACGGTACGCCGCTGCGCATCGACCATGCCTTCTCCTGGGAGCACCCGCTGTCCGCCCACGGGCTGATGCACAACGTGATCACCAACGCGGTCCGGGGTGACCCCTACGAGATCGACACCTTGCTGATCTTCATGGCGAACATGGCGTGGAACTCCACCATGAACACGATGGAGGTCCGCAAGAAGCTGAACGAGCAGCGTCCGGACGGCGAGTACAAGATCCCGTTCCTCGTGGTGTGCGACGCCTTCCAGAGCGAGACGGTCGCCTTCGCGGACCTGGTGCTGCCCGATACGACCTACCTGGAACGCCACGATGTGATGAGCATGCTCGACCGCCCCATCTCCGAGTTCGACGGCCCGGTCGACTCGGTGCGCGTTCCGGTGGTGGAGCCTGCCGGCGACTGCAAGCCTTTCCAGGAGGTGCTGATCGAGCTGGCCTCGCGGTTGAAGTTCCCGGCATTCACCAGGGAAGATGGAACGCGCAAGTTCCGCGACTATCCGGACTTCGTCGTCAACTTCCAGGCGCAGCCCGGGGTGGGATTCCTCATGGGGTGGCGTGGCAAGGACGGCACCGAGCATCTGCGTGGCGAGCCCAACCCGAAGCAGTGGGAGATGTACGCCAGGAACAACTGTGTCTTCCAGTACCACATGCCGCAAGACCAGCAGTACATGCGCAACTGGAACCGGCCGTACCTCGATTTCGCCAGGGACAAGGGCTGGCGCCAGAAGAATGATCCGGTGCAGCTGGCGATCTACTCGGACACGCTGCAGTCCTTCCGGCTGGCGGCGCAAGGCAAGACCCGCGGCCGCCAGCCGCCCGAACACCTGCGCGAACGCATTGCCACCTATTTCGATCCGCTGCCGTTCTGGTATGCACCCCTGGAGAACGCCTGCGTCGACACCGAGCGCTATCCGCTGGCGGCGATCACGCAGCGCCCGATGGCCATGTACCACTCCTGGGACTCGCAGAATGCCTGGCTGCGCCAGATCCACAGTCACAACTACCTGCACGTGAATCCGGTGACGGCGCAGGCGGCCGGCGTCGAAGACGGCGGCTGGGCCTGGGTCAGCAGCGCCTGGGGCGAGCTGCGCTGCATGGTTCGCTACAGCGACGCGGTGGAGCCCGGCACCGTCTGGACCTGGAACGCGATCGGCAAGGGCTCGGGCGCGTGGCAACTTGCCCCCGCGGCCGACGAGTCGCGCAAGGGCTTCCTGCTCAATCACCTGATCACCGAGGAGCTTCCTTTCGCCGGCGGTCGCATCAGCAACTCGGATCCCGTGACCGGGCAGGCCGGCTGGTACGACGTGCGCGTCAGCCTCCGCCCGGCAGGGTCCGAGGAGCCCGAAGAAACCTTCCCTCAGGTCGCGACCATGCCCCGCATGCCAGGCGTGCTCGGAGCTGCCCGCAAGATCGTCGCCCACCTCGTCCCCGACAAGACATGAGCCAAGTCGAACAAGTCCCGGAAACACTGGCCGGGCAGCTCGCGCTGGTGATCGATCTGAACGTCTGCGTGGGTTGCCACGCCTGCGTCACCTCGTGCAAGGAGTGGAACACCTCCGGCGCCGCCGGCCCGCTGGCCGACCTGAACGCGTACGACAGCAAGCCCACGGGTACCTTCTTCAACCGCGTCCAGACCTTCGAGGCGGACAGCTACCCGAACACGCAGACCATCCACTTTCCCAAGAGCTGCCTGCACTGCGAGGATCCGCCCTGCGTGCCGGTGTGTCCCACGGGCGCGAGCTACAAGCGCAAGAGCGACGGCATCGTGCTGGTGGACTACGACAAGTGCATCGGCTGCAAGTACTGCAGCTGGGCCTGCCCGTACGGCGCGCGCGAGTTCGACGAGGAGCGCAAGGTCATGACCAAGTGCACCTTGTGCGTCGACCGCATCTACGACGAGCTGCTGCCGCCGCAGGACCGCAAGCCAGCTTGCGTGAAGGCCTGTCCCACCGGTGCGCGTCTGTTCGGCGACGTCAAGGACCCGGATTCGGAGGTGTCCCAGGTCATCCGCGAGCGCGGCGGCTACCAGCTGATGCCCGAGTGGGACACGCAGCCGGCCAACCACTACCTGCCGCGCCAGGTGACCAGGAGCCAGGCGGCACAGCCGCAGCCGGAGTTCCGGCTCGGGGACTCCCTGGAGCCTGCACCGCTTGCGCAGACGCCAACCCGGGCTGGCGAAACGCGGGAGAACGAGCTCGCATGAAACCCGCCCTTTCCATCATCCTGTTCACCACCATCGCCGGGGCGGCGCAGGGTGCGGTCGTGGTGCTGGCGCTGGCCACGCTGGCCGGCGTCGTGCCGGCCGGGTCGCTCGCACCCATGCTGTGGGCAATCACCGGCATGCTGCTGGTGGCGCTGGTTGCCTCCTTCTTCCACCTCGGTCATCCGCTGCGCGCCTGGCGCACGGTCCTGATGTGGCGCACCTCCTGGATGTCGCGCGAGGTGATCGTGCTGCCGGCCTTCATCGCGCTGGTCGGTGGCTGGGCGCTGCTGGCCACGCTGGCGCTGCACGAAGCGCTGGCGGCGCGGTGGCTTGCCGCGCTCGCCCTCGTGGGCGCCTTCCTGCTCTGGTACTGCACGGCCATGATCTACGCCTGCATCCGCTTCATCCAGGAGTGGGTCCATCCGCTGACGATCGTCAACTACACGACACTTGGGATGGCTTCCGGCCTGGTCACCGCCGGCGCGCTTTCGGTGCTGGCGGGCGAGCCGGGATTCGCCACCGCCATCGCGCCCTGGGCGCTGGTTGCCACGACGCTGGCCTGGTTCACGCGCACGCTGTCGCTGCGACGCAATGCGGGCCTGAAGCCGAAGTCCACCACCCAGACGGCCACGGGCATCCATGCCGCGCGGGTCGTGCAGAAGTCCATGGGCATGACGGGCGGCTCGTTCAACACGCGCGAGTTCTTCCATGGCGCCTCACGCCGCGCAGTGCGCGTGGCCAGGGTCGGCTTCCAGGTGTTCGCCTTTGCGCTGCCGATCCTGCTGCTCTGCTGGCTGCTTCTTTCGGGGTCCACCCTGGCTTGGCTGATCGCGTTGGCATCGCAGGCGGTGGGCCTGCTCGCCGAGCGGTGGTTCTTCTTCGCCCAGGCGCGCCATCCGCAGAACATCTACTACCAGGCGGTGTCGTGAGGCGGGCGACAGTTGGTGCGGACGAGGAGGCCGTCGGTCGGCTCCCGGACGCGTGGTGAGCTTCCAGAAGATCCTGGCTACCGCCCCACCACCAGCCGGATCGCCGGCAGCACCTGCTCGCTCTCGTTGCGGCGCTCCAGGGCCTGGCGCAGGTTGTACTGCGCCACTTCCGTGTGCTCCACCGCCAGCGCCTGCGCGCGGGCGCCTTCGCCGCGTTCCAGCGCATCGAACAGCATGTGGTGCTGGCGATGCGCGTAGAACATCCAGTCGCGGTCCAGCGCCAGCGAGCCCTGCATGGGCAGCATGGCGCTGGCCGGGGCGAAGGGCAGCTTGTTGTTGAACGCGATGGCGCGCTGCAGCGCGCGGCTGCCACAAGCTTCCAGCAGCAGGCCGTGGAAGCGGTCGTTCATGGCGGCGTATTTCACGTAGTCTTCCACGCCGAGTTCGGCGGGCGCCAGCGCGCTGTCGCCTTCGTCCAGGCACGACCGCAGCTCGCGCGCCAGCTGGCGGCTGAGGCCATGTTCGGCCACCAGCCGGGCCGCCATGCCTTCCAGGTGCCCGCGCACCGCGATGGCGTCGGCCACTTCCTGGGCCGTGAACTGGCGCACCACGTAGCCCACGGTCTCGTTGGCTTCGACCAGGCCTTCCTGTTCCAGGCTGACCAGGGCGGCCCGCACCGGCGTGCGCGAGGCGCTGAGGCGTTCGGCCAGTTGCTGCTCCGCGAGCCGCGCGCCCGGTGCGAATTCGCCGCGCAGGATCAGGTCGCGCAGCTGCATCAGGACCTTCTCGTGCAGGTTCATGAACGGACTGTACACAGCTTTCCAAAAACGGTATACCGTCATCCTCATCAGCGGTCAGGAGCTTGCATGCGCGCCGAACAGAACGAGTTGATGACCCGGGTCGGCCCGGGCACCCCGGCGGGAGCGGTGCTGCGCCGCTATTGGCAACCGGTGGCTCTGGTCGACGAATTCGACGCCCGCCTGGACCCGCGCATGGACCGCCGGCCGCTCAAGCCGGTGCGGGTGCTGGGCCAGGACTTCATCCTGTTCCGGGACGACCAGGGCCGCTGGGGACTGCTGGACCGCGACTGCCCGCACCGCGGCGCCGACCTGGCCTTCGGTCGCCACGAAGGCGACGGCGTGCGCTGCCCTTTCCACGGCTGGAAGTTCGACGCCACCGGCCAGTGCCTGGAGACCCCGGCCGAGCCGGCCGGCAGCACACTGTGCACCCGGGTGAAGCAGGGCCGCTATCCGGTGGTGGAACGCAGCGGCGTCTTGTTCGCCTGGTTCGGCGAGGAAGGGCAGGCGCCGCCGCTGCCGGCCTTTGACTGCCTGGTCGCGCCCGCGAGCCACGTGTTCGCCTTCAAGGGCTTGTGGCATTGCAACTGGCTGCAGGCCTTCGAGGTCGGCATCGATCCCGCCCACACCTCCTTCCTGCACCGCTTCTTCGGCGACGAACCGCTGGGCGCCATCGGCGACAACCGCGCCGGCAAGCAGTTCCGCAGCGCCAGCGCGGGCGCCATCGGCGGTGAGCAGTGGCCCATGTCGCGCGTGATGCGCGAGTTCCACCGCCCGGAGATCAGCTTCGAGCCGCGTCCCTGGGGCCTGCAGGTCACCACCCTGCGGCCGATGACGCCGGAGCTGACGCATGTGCGCGTCACCCACGGCGTCTTCCCGCACACCTTCGTCATCCCGCTGTCCGAGACGCTGACCATCACGCAGATGCACGTGCCGGTCGACGACACGCGTACCTACTGGTATTCCTTCTTCACCAGCTTCGCCGACCCGGTCGACAAGGAGGCGATGCGCGCACAGCGGGCGCAGTTCATCGCGCTGCCGGACTACGTGCCCAAGTCGGGCCGCCACAACGACTGGGGCTTCAACGCGGAAGAGCAGCGCACCAGCACCTACCTGGGCATGGGCGAGGAAGACATCAACGTCCACGACCAGTGGGCGGTGGAGAGCATGGGCGCCATCCAGGATCGCACGCGCGAGCACCTGGGCACCACCGACAAGGTGATCCTGGCCAACCGCCGCCTGCTGCTGGCGGCCATCGAGGCGGTGCGCGAAGGCAAGGCGGCGCCCGGCGCGGCCGATCCGTCGCTCGCCGCCCAGATGGTGGGGCCCGACACGGTCGACGGCATCGCGCCCGCCGGCAGCTGGGGCAGCTGGTGGCAGGAGCAGGCACGGGCCAAGCTGGCGCGCGCACCCTGGACGCGCCCGGCCACCGCCGCTGCGCCGCAGGTCGAAGCGCAGGACGCCGCATGACGGGCTTCGCCGTTCGCTGCGGACTGCATGACGCCGCCCGTGAAGAAGCGGTGGCGCGCACCACGCGCCAGGTCGAGGCCAGCGGGCTGGAGCTGGTGCGCATCGGCTGGTGCGACCTGCACGGCTTCGTCCGCGGCAAGACGGTGGTCGCGGCCGCGGCGGAGCGCGCGCTGCGCGAAGGCATCGGCATGGTCAGCACGCTGATGCTCAAGGACGTGACCGACCGCACTGCCTTCGACGTGTTCGAGCCCGGCGGCACGCAATCGCTGCCCGGCTTCGGCCAGGCCAACAACCTGGTGCTGCTGCCCGACCCGGAGAGCTTCCGCCAGCTGCCCTGGACCGCTGGCACCGGCTGGATGCGGGGCCAGCCCTGGTTCCAGGACGGCACGCCGGTCGAACTGGACGCCCGGCGCGTGCTGCAGCGTGCGCTGGCGCGCCTGCACGAGGCCGGCTATGGCATGCGCTGCGGCCTGGAGATCGAGTTCCACATCTACCGCATCCGCGACACCGCGGCACAGCTCGACCCGATGCAGGCCGGCTGGCCGGGCGAGCCGCCCGCCCTGGAGATGATCCACCCCGGCTACAACCTCCTCAACGAGGTCTGGTTCGACATGGCCGAGGAGCCGCTGCGCATCGTGCAGAAGACCGCGCAGGCGCTGGGCATGCCGCTGCTGTCGCTGGAGCTGGAGTTCGGGCCGTCGCAGGTGGAAGTGGTGTTCGACGCCACCGATGCCATGACCGCGGCCGACAACATGGTGCTGTTCCGCAATGCCGTGAAGATGGCGCTGCGCCGTGCCGGCTACCACGCGAGTTTTGCCTGCCGCCCGCCCTTTCCCAACATCATGTCCAGCGGCTGGCACCTGCACCAGTCGCTGGTGCACCGCGGCGACGGCGCCAACGCCTTCCGGCGCGATGCGCCCGCGCCCGGCAGCACGCCCATGGACGCGGGCCACACGCTGTCGGCCACCGGCGAACACTACCTGGCCGGGCTGCTGGCGCATGCGCGCGCCATGGCGCCGTTTTGCACGCCCACCATCAACGGCTTCGGGCGCTTCCGCCCCAAGGCGCTGGCGCCGCAGTCGGTGCTGTGGGGCCGCGACAACCGCGGCGCCATGCTGCGCGTGGTGGGCGAGTGCGGCGACGCCGGCACGCGCATCGAGAACCGCATCGGCGAGTCCGGCGCCAATCCCTACCTCTACATCGCGTCGCAGATCTACGCCGGTCTCGACGGCATCGAGCGGCGCCTGCTCGCGCCGCCCGCCACCGACGCGCCCTATGGCGCCGAGGCCGACCGCCTGCCCACCTCGCTGGGCGAAGCCCTCGATGCGCTGGCGCAGGACGAAGCGCTGCGCCAGGGCTTCGGCGCCGACTTCATCGACTACCACGCCCGCATCAAGCGCTCCGAGGTGGCGCGCCACGAAGAGGCGGAGGACAAGGACGCGTTCCAGCGCCGCGTCTACTTCAGCAGGTTCTGACATGCCCGCCATCCACTTCATCACCCGCCGCGCCGACGGCACCGAGGCCAGCACGCAGGTGGAGGCGCGCGCCGGCCGCAGCGTCATGCAGGCGGCGGTGGACGCGGGCATCACCGCCATCGCAGCCGACTGCGGCGGCACGCTCACCTGCGCGACCTGCCATGTCTACGTGGAGCCGGCGTGGGCGCAGCGCCTGCCGGCGCCGTCTGCGGACGAGATCGCCATGCTCGAGTTCGTGGCCGCGCCGCGGCGTGCCACCAGCCGGCTGTCTTGCCAGATCGTGGTGGAGCCCGGCCTCGACGGCCTGGCCGTCGAACTGCCGGACCGGCAGTACTGAAAGAGGCCCATGGATGCCCGCGTGAAAAGCACCGCCTGTCTCGCCCTGGAAGGCGTGGGCAAGACCTTCGGCAGCGGCGCCGGGCGCACCGAGGCGCTGGGCGAGATCGACCTCGAGGTGCGCGAGGGCGAGTTCCTCGCCATCGTCGGGCCCTCGGGCTGCGGCAAGTCGACGCTGCTGCAGATCGCCGCCGGCCTGGCATTGCCGACGCAGGGCAGTGTCCGCTTCCATGGCGACGAGGTCGCCGCGCCGCCGCCGGGCATCGTCTACCTGTTCCAACAGTACGGGCGCTCCTTGTTTCCGTGGCGCACCGTGCTGGACAACGTGGCCTTCGCCATCGAGCACCGCCCGGGCATGGGCCGGGCGCAGGCGCGGGCCAGCAGCCGCCGCTATCTCGACATGGTCGGCCTGGGCGAATTCGCCGACCACTACCCGGCGCAGTTGTCGGGAGGCATGCAGCAGCGCGTGACCATCGCGCGCGCGCTGGCAGCCGAGCCGCGGGTGTTGCTGATGGACGAGCCTTTCAGCTCGGTCGACGCGCTCACGCGGCTGGAACTGCATGCCCTCGTGCAGGACCTGTGGCAGCAGCACGGGTTCACCGCGGTGCTGGTGACGCACGACGTCGACGAGGCCGTGTTCCTGGCCGACCGCATCGCCGTGCTGTCCACCCGGCCGTCGCGGGTGGTGCGGGTGCTCGAGACCGAGCTGCCGCGGCCGCGCCAGCGCCTGGAGACGCCGCAGATGCCACGCTACCTGGACCTGCGCCACGACCTGCTGGCCATGCTGATCGGAGAGCCTGCGTGAAGCGCTGGCTCGGCCCCGCGGTCCTGGTGCTGCTCGCGGCGGCGCTGGAACTTGCGGTGCGGGCCGGCTGGGTCAATGCGGCGATCGTGCCGCCGCCCACGGCGGTCGCCGAACGCGTCGGCCGCGTGCTGGCGACCGGAAGCTTCCTGCAGCCGCTGGGCCGCACCCTGTACCTGCTGGCGGTGGCCTATGCCATCGGCTGCGTGCTGGGCATCGCCCTGGGCGTGCTGATGGGGCGCTCGCGCCGCGTGCACGGCCTGCTGGAGCCGCTGGTGGAGGTGCTGCGGCCGCTGCCCAAGCCCGCACTTTTGCCGCCGCTGATGCTGTTCCTGGGCCTGGGCGACGCGATGAAGATCACCGCCGTCGCCCTGGGGGTGTTCTTCCCGGTGCTGATCAACACCATGCAGGGCGTGCGCGGCGTCGATCCGGTGCTGGTGGACACGGCGCGCACCTTCGGTCATTCACGCGCGGCGCTGCTGTGGAAGGTGGCGCTGCCCTCGGCCATGCCGCTGGTGCTCTCGGGCATGCGCATCGCGCTGGGCATCGCGCTGGTGCTGGTGGTGGTGGCCGAGATGATGGCCGGCACCGGCGGCATCGGCTACCTGATCGTCGACCTGCAGCGCTCCTTCCGCATCGTCGACATGTACGCGTGGGTGGTCATCCTGGCCGTGCTGGGCTGGGCGCTCAACGAAGTGTTCGTGCGCATCGAGCGGCGCGCCATCCACTGGTCGGGCGCGCGCGCCGGCTGAAACGGAACTCGGTTTTGCCTCCCCTCAACCCCCCAGGAGAAGACGAGATGAGCCACCTTCCCATTCGCCGCCGCACCGCCACCGCCGCGCTCGCCGCCAGCGCGCTCGGCCTGGCCACGCCGCTGGTGCGCGCCCAGACCA
Source organism: Pseudomonadota bacterium (assembly GCA_023436025.1). Taxonomy (GTDB): domain Bacteria; phylum Pseudomonadota; class Gammaproteobacteria; order Burkholderiales; family Burkholderiaceae_C; genus Ramlibacter. Next base: position 25,172 of record JAEZKX010000254.1, read on the forward strand.
CCAAGGTGCGGGTCAGCACCATTCCCATCATCGACATCGCGCCCATGCAGGTGGCCGTGGCCAAGGGCTACTTCGCCGCGGAGGGCATCGAGGTGGACACCACGTCCACCCAGGGCGGCGCCGCCGGCATACCGGCCTTGGCCGCGGGCCAGGTGCAGGTGGTGTTCAGCAACCTGGTGTCCATCATCCAGGCCAACAAGCAGGGCCTGGGCGTGCAGATCATCGCGCCGGCCAGCACCACCGGCGACGCCCCGCCGGACCAGGCCGCCCTGATCGCCAAGAAGGGCGCCACCTTCAAGACCGGCAAGGACCTGGAGGGCAAGCGCATCGCGGTCAACACCCGCAACAACATCATCTGGCTTTATGCGCGCGCCTGGGTGCGCCACACCGGCGGCAATCCCGATGCGGTGACCTACCTGGAGGTGCCGTTCCCGCAGATGGTGGATGCCGTGCGGGGGGACCGCGTGGACGTCGCCTTCGCGGTGGAGCCCTTCGTCTCGGGCGCCGTCGCCAACGACATGCAGGTGATCGGCTATCCCTACACCACGGTGCAAAAGCGCATGCCGGCGGCGCAGTACGCCGCCAGCCGCGCCTACATCCAGCAGAACCCGCAGGTGATCGAGCGCTGGGTGCGCGCCTACCACAAGGGCGTCGACTGGGTGAACCAGAACCTGAAGTCCGAGGAGCTGCTGACCATCATCTCCGGCTACACCCGCATCCCGCCGCAGGTCATCGCGCGCCTGCCTGCCGCGCCCTACGACAAGGTCATCGATCCGGCGGCGCTGCTGCCGGTGGTGGACCAGATGCGCCGCAATGGGCTGCTCGAGGGCGACTTCGATGCCAGGTCCATCCTGCACGGCACGGCGCTGAAGGCCTGATGCCCATGGCCCCGCAGGAAGAGCTGCTGGTGCGCGGCGACATCGTGACGATGGATCCGGCGCGCCCACGGGCCGAGGCGATGGCGGTGCGCGGCGGCCGCATCGTCGCCGTCGGCTCCGCCGACGAGGCGCGGGCCGCCCTGGGCCCGGCAGCGCGCGAGCTGCGCCACGCCGAGGGCACGGTGGTGCCGGGGCTGATCGACACCCACAACCACATGCAGTGGACCGGGCTGCAGACGCGGCTGGTCAACCTGGCGCCGGCGCGTTCCATCGCCGACATCCAGGAGGCCATCCGCGCCTATGCGGCGCGCCACCCCGGCAAGCCCTGGATCATGAGCGGCAGCGGCTGGCATGTGGCGGCCCTGCGCGAGGCCCGCTATCCCACGCGCCAGGAGCTCGATGCCGCCTGCGCCGACCGCCCGGTCTACCTGCCGCGGGTGGGCCACGCGGCGGTGGCCAACACGCTGGCGCTGAAGCTGGCGGGCGTCACCGCCGACACGCCCGATCCGCCGGGCGGGCGCTACGATCGCGAAGCCGACGGCCATCCCAACGGCGTGCTGCTGGAGCCGCCGGCCTTCGAGCCGGTGGCGCGCCTGGTGCCGCCGCCTTCGGCCGAGGAGCAGGCTGACGCCTTGCGCGACATCCAGCGCATCTACCATGCGGCCGGCCTCACCGGCATCATGGACCCGGGCGTCACGCCGGAGATGATGCGGCTGTACCAGTCGCTGTGGCAGCGCGGCGAGCTCACCATGCGCACGGTGATGATGCCGCTGGCCGATTCCAGCCTGCCGCTGCAGGTGAACCTGGACCGCTTCAGCCATGCCGGCCTGGCCACCGGCTTCGGCGATGCCCGCCTCAAGCTGGGCGGAGTGAAGCTGTTCCTGGATGGCGGCGCCTCGCTCGGCACCGCGCTGATGCGCGAGCCCTATCCGGACGAGCGCTGCAACTGCGGCATCCAGGTAACGCCGACCGAATCGTTCCGCCAGCTTGCTTGGGCCTGCGCGCGCAACGGCTGGTCGATGGGCGTGCACGTGGTGGGTGGCAAGGCCATCGACATCGCGCTCGAGGTGTTCGCCGAGGTCGACCGCGAGATCCCCCTGCGGCCGCTGCGCTTTTCGCTGATCCATGCCTACCTTTGGCCCGAGCAGCGCAACATCCGCGAGGCCGCGCGCATGGGCATCACGGTGGCCACCCAATGCTCCATGCAGTACGCCTTCGGGCCGCTGCTGGTGCAACGCTTCGGCACGGCGCTGATGGCCACGGCCACGCCGGTGCGCAGCTGGCTCGATGGCGGCGTGGTCGTTGGCGGCGGATCCGACTCGCCGGTGACGCCCTTCGAGCCGCTGCTGGGCCTGTGGCAGGCCTGCACGCGCCACATCGCCGGCACCGACGAGCCCGTGGGCCGACTGCAGGCGGTCAGCGGCGAGGAAGCGCTGGCGCTCTACACCCGCGACGCCGCCTACGTGAGCTTCAGCGAGCACGAGCGCGGCATGCTGCGCCCCGGCCTGCTGGCCGACTGGACGGTGCTGTCGGTCGATCCGCTCACCTGCGATCCGGAGGCGCTGCGCGGCGCGCAGGTGCTGGCCACGGCTGTCGAGGGCCGCCTGGTGCACGGGGCCTGACATGGGCGGGCGTTCCTACCGGCTCTGGGGTGTGCTGCTGCTGGCGGCGCTGCTGGTGCTGTGGCAGGTCTCGGCGCTGTACTGGGTGAACAGCAGCAACTGGCCGCCGGTCACCGAGATCGCGCGGGCGTTGGTCGACGGCCTGCGCAGCGGCGAGCTGGCGCAGGTGTTCGGATCGACCTTGTGGCGCATGGCCGCAGGCTTCGCCATCGGCTCGGCGGCCGCCGTGCTGGTGGGCGTGGCCATGGCCAGCTTCGCGCCGGTGGACGCGGCGCTGCGTCCGCTGGTCGAACTGCTGCGGCCCATCCCCATGCCGGCGATCGTTCCGCCGCTCATCCTGCTGCTGGGCATCGACGATGCGATGAAGATCTTCGCGGTGGCCTTCGCCTGCTTCTTTCCCGTGCTGGTGAACACGGTGGGCGGCGTGCGCGCGGTGGACCCGACGGCGCTGGACGTGGCCCGCACCTTCCAGGTGGGACGCCTGCGCGCGCTGCGGCAGGTGGTGCTGCCGGCCAGCCTGCCCTTCATCCTGGCCGGCCTGCGCACCAGCCTCGCGCTGGCTCTGATCGTCAGCGTCGTGGCCGAGATGATCGCCGGCTCCGAAGGCATCGGCTACTACATCATGACCATGCAGTACGCCATGCGCGCGAGCGACATGTACGCCGCCATCTTCCTGCTGGCCGCATTGGGCTACGGCCTGAACCTCGCCCTGCTCGGCGTGGAGAAGCGCTTGCTGCACTGGTGGCAGCGGGGCGAGGGGTAGTCTGAAAGAAGAACGGACGCAAACGTCGCAAAGGTTCCGCAAAAGTCGCGAAAGGACTTCAGTACAACTTGATCGGCTGTTCTTTTGCGCCCTTTGCGCAGTCTTTGCGACTTTTGTGTCCGGCTGTCCGGCTGTTCCCGCCGCTCTACTGTGCGTAGCCGCGCAGGCGGTTGTAGGCGGCCACCTGGTCGGCCGAGAGCAGCCGTCGCTGCGCGAGGTGGGTCCGCAGGTGCGAAGCGCGGATGCTGCCTTGCAGCTGCGCGATCTCGGCGGTAAGGCGCTCGACCTGCGACTCGTCGATCTTCTGCTCGCGGAAGGCGGCGTCGAGCCTGCGTTCGGCGTCCACCAGCCGCGCCCCCAGGGCCTGGGCCTCGGCCTTGTGCTGCTGCATGAGGGCGCGTGTGGCGCTGGCCTGCTCGGGCGACAGCCGCAGCGCGTCGGCCAGCTCCAGGGTGTGCATGGGGCCCGGATAGCCATTGAGTTCGGCGGCGCGGGCCAGTCCCATGCCCTGGCCTTCCAGCCAGCCGCGCTGCTCCTGCTCGGACAAGGCCTTGATGGTGCGCTTCTGTTCGCCGGCATAGGGCGAGGCCGGCGCACCGTGCGCATGCGGCATGGCATGGCCGCCGCCGTGGTGCGCACCGGCGCCATGGTGCTGGGCGGTGGCGGGAAGGGCGGCGAAGAGGAGGGCGGCGAGGCCGATGGACGTGGAGCGGAACATGGGCGAAAGGATTCCAGGGAAGTCGAAATGAAAAGTGGCGCGGGCCCGCTGCCGGGTCCCGCGCCGCGCGTCGATCCGAATGATCCCACGGCCGGCCGGCTAGCCGGCTAGCCCGCCAGCCCGCCAGCCAGCCAGCCCGCCCGCCAGCCAGCCAGCCAGCCAGCCAGCCGGGCTGCCTTACTTGGGCAGGACCACGCTGTCGATCACGTGGATCACGCCGTTGTCGGCCACGATGTCGGTCTTGACGACGTTGGCGCCGTCCACCTTCACGCCGCCTGCGGTGCTGACCGTCAGGGCGCTGCCCTGGACGGTCTTGACCTGGCCGGCCTTGACGTCTTTGGCCATCACCTTGCCGGGCACCACGTGGTAGGTCAGCACCTGGGTCAGCTTGGCCTTGTCGGCCAGCAGCGCGTCCAGCTGCTCGCGCGGCACCTTGGCGAAGGCGGCGTCGGTGGGCGCGAACACGGTGAAGGGACCCGGCCCCTTGAGCGTGTCGACCAGGCCAGCCTTCTCCAGGGCGGTGGCCAGGGTCTTGAACTCACCGGCGGAGACGGCGGTGTCGACGATGTCCTTGGCCTGCACGCTTGCGGCGGCCAGGGCGATGGCGGTGATGAACAGGGCTTTCTTCATGGGAGCTCCTTGGAGTGAGAGAGGTGGGGGAAATCAGGGGCGGGGCAGCAGCACCCGGTCGATGACATGGATCACGCCGTTGCTGGCGTCGAGGTCCGTCTCCACGATGCGCGAGGTGCGGCCGCGCTGGTCGGTGATGACCAGGTTGCCGTCGACGACGAAGGTCTCGCCCTGCACGGTGGTGATGGGGGTGCCAACCGGCACGTCGGCGCGCAGCACCTTGCCCGGGACCACGTGGTAGGTAAGCACCTGCTGCAGCAGCGGCTTGTCGGCCAGCAGTTGCTCCTTGGTCAGGCCGGTCTCGGCCAGCAGGGCCGCGAAGGCATCGTTGGTGGGGGCGAAGACGGTGAACGGCCCAGGCCCGGACAGGGTGTCGCCCAGGTCGGCCGCGGTGACGGCCTCGACGAGGATGGAGAAGCGCGCGTCCTCCTGCGCCGTCTCGACGATGTTGTCGTCGTCGCTGCCACCGCCGCAGGCGGCAAGGAGCGCGACCAGCCCCACGGCAAACAGGCGACGGATCTTGTCAATCATGGTCAAGGTTTCCTTTCAGGCAGATTTGTCTAGGACAAGAACTTGAGGTCCGCGAGAATAGGGGATAGGCCGGTGGGCCGTCAAGCTTTTGTCCAGGACAAACATGAAAGAAATCGTTTCGGGTCTGACCATCGCCGCGGTCGAACGCGAGGTGGGACTGTCGAAGGACGTGCTGCGCGTCTGGGAGCGCCGCTACGGTTTTCCCGCGCCGCTGCGCGCCGCCAATGGCGAACGCCTGTACCCGCCCGAGCAGGTGCGCCGCTTGCGCCTGGTGAAGCGGCTGCTCGACCAGGGCCTGCGGCCGGGGCGGGTCCTCGGTGTGGATGAAGAGGCGCTGGAGGCGCTGGCTGCCGGCTCCGGGGCGGCGCCGATGGCGGGCGACATGCCCGAGCCCGAAGGGGCGGCGCAGTTGCTGGCCTGCCTGCGCGCGCACGACGCCGCCGGCCTGTATCGCGCCTTGCAGCAACGGCTCGCGCAACGGGGCCTGGCCTCGTTTGTCCTGGACACGATCGGTCCGCTGGCCGTGCGCGTGGGGGAGGAATGGGCCCGCGGGGCGATGGAAGTCTTCGAGGAGCACCTGTTCACCGAAGTCGCCACCCGCCTGTTGCGCCAGGGCATCCTGGCCGTGCCGGCGGGGGAGGGACCGGTGGTGCTCCTGACCACCGTCCCCGAGGAAGCGCACGGCCTGGGCCTGTTGATGGGCGAGGCCATGCTGGCGCTGCACGGCGCGCGCTGCATCAACCTGGGAACCCAGATCCCGCTGACCGACATCGTGCGCGCCGCCGACGCCTATGCGGTGGACGTCGTGGCGCTGTCGTTTTCCTCCAGCTTCGCCCTGCGGCGCATTCCGCCCCTGCTGCAGCAGTTGCGCGCCGCCTTGCCGCCCTCGGTCGACCTCTGGGCGGCCGGCGCGACGGCCAGCCGCCTGGCCCCGATCGAGGGGATCGCCGTGCTGGGATCGATGGATGACGCGCTGGCGGCGCTGGACGCATTCCGCAAGCGCGGGCACGGGTCTTCCCGCTTGTAGGAGGCCAGCTGGAACGGCCGCTTCCGCGGCGAAGGGGCCGGGGTTACGCGGGCAGTGTCGGCGTCGCCACCGATTCCGCGCAAGGGCTTCGTCGGCGTGCAGACCGGCACCGGGCCCCGCGAACGGCGGCGGCAAGCACGGACTGCGGATTTTTCCACGCCCAGCGAGCGGCCATCCGGGCCGCCCGTGCCTTTTGCCGCGTCCCGGCCGGCGCCGCCGTCACCCGATCGTTTCTAATACGGGACCCGCTCCGCCCCCGGCGGAGCCGACCGGGGCGGCGCTGCAGCCAGTCCAGCCTCTCGCCGGACGCCGTGCGCGCGCCGCCGTTTCCGCAACCTGCTCATGGCGCCCGCGTGGCGCAGGGATGGTGCTTTCTTGCGTGCGCCCGCCGCCGCTTCACCGCTGGTCCGCCTTCTCGGCGAATGGACGCCCGACGCCGGCCCGGCGCCGGGCATGGACTTCGCCGAACGCCTGAGCCTCTGGGTGGGCGCCTTCGATGCGATCGCGCTGCAGGGCACGCACCAGGGGCTGCGCACGCTGCAGGCGCCTGCGC
>JAEZKX010000334.1 GCA_023436025.1 Pseudomonadota bacterium
GCGCTGCCCATGCCGCTCCAGCACCTGGTCGATCGCGGCGATGACCTCCGCCGGCGGCAGCAGCACCAGGCAGTCCGAGCGCTTGCCGCCGCCGCAGCCGTCGATGCCGCAGGGCCGGCACGGATGCCGCCGCGAGGCGATGGCCAGCATGCGGTCGCTCCAGGGGCCCCATTCGACGTCGTTGCTGGGGCCGAACAGGGCCACGCCCGGCGTGCCGACCGCGGCGGCCAGGTGCATGGGGACCGAGTCGACGCCGAAGAAGAAGCGCGCCTGCGAAATCAGCGCGCCCAGCTCGCCCAGCGTCAGCTGGCCGCGCAGGTCGATGCAACGCGTGCCCGTGTGCGCCAGGATGGCGTCGCACAGCAGCTTCTCGCGTGGGTCCGGCGCGGCGGTCATCACCACCGCCAGCCCGCGCGCGGCCAGGTGGTCGATGACGCGCGCGTTGCCCTCGGCCGTCCAGGCCTTGAACATCCAGCGCGAACCCGGGTGCACCAGCGCGAAGGGTTCGCCGTGCCAGCCCGCGGCGCGCAGCTTGTCGCGGGTGCTGGCGACGGCCTCGGCGGCGACGGCGAAGCTGGGCGCGCGTTGGTCCGGGGCCGGGTGGATGCCGATGCGCCGCAGCAGGTCCAGGTGGCGTTCCACCGTCGCTCGTGGCGTACCGCGCGGCTGGCGCGCCAGGTGGCTGAAGATGCGGCGCCACCACCACTGGCCGTGGTCGCGCTCGAAGGCCACGGCCCAGCGCGGCTTCAGCAGCCAGGCCAGCCAGGCCCCGCGCGGATGGTCGGTCAGGTGCACGACCAGGTCGTAGCGGCGTTCGCGCATCGCCCGCAGCATGGCGCGCTCGGCGCCCAGGCGCTGCATCGGGCTGCCCTTGCGGCCCGCGCGCGGCAGCAGGTGCAGCTGCGCCAGCGCCGGATGGCCGCGCAGCATGGGGCTGGTGTCGTCGTAGACCAGGGCGTCGATCTCGGCCTGCGGCACCGCGTTCTTCAGCACCGCCAGCACCGGGCTGGCCAGCAGTACGTCGCCGTGGTGGCGCAGCTTGATGACCAGCACGCGCCGCACCTGCGCGAGGTCGATGGCGTCGGCCGCCAGCCCCAGGCTCACTGGCCGGCTCCGGTCTGCAGGGCGTGCAGGCGGGCGTAGAGGCCGGCGCGTGCCAGCAGCTCCTGGTGGGTTCCGCTCTCGACGATGCGACCCTGTTCCAGCACCACGATGCGGTGCGCATGCTCCACGGTGGAGAGGCGGTGGGCGATGATGAGCGTGGTGCGTCCCGCCATCAGCCGCTGCAGCGCCTCCTGCACCAGCCGTTCGGACACGGTGTCCAGCGCCGAGGTGGCCTCGTCGAGGATCAGCACCGGGGCGTCCTTGTACAGGGCGCGGGCGATGGCCAGGCGCTGGCGCTGGCCGCCCGACAGCTCGGTGGCGTTGTGGCCGGTGACGGTGTCCAGCCCCTGCGGCAGCGCGGCGACCAGGTCGCGCAGGTTGGCGGCGTCGACGCAGCGTTCCAGCCGTGCGCGGTCCGGCGGATCTTCCAGCGCGATGTTGGCGGCCAGGGTGTCGTTGAACATGACCACGTCCTGGCTCACCAGCGCGAACTGCGCGCGCAGCGCGTCCAGGCGCCAGTCGGCGACGTCGACGTCGTCGAGCAGCACCTGGCCGGAATCGGGCGCCACGAAGCGCGGCAGCAAGTTGGCCAGCGTGCTCTTGCCGGAGCCCGAGGGGCCGACCAGGGCCACGATCTGGCCCGGCTCGATCAGCAGGTCGATGCCGTCCAGGGCGGGCTGCGCGTCGTCGCGGTAGCGCACGCGGACCTCGCGCAGCGCGATGCGTCCGCGCGCCCGTTCCACCGCATGGGTGCCGCCGGTCTCTGGCTCGGTGCCGCCGATCAGGTCGCGGGCCCGCTGCACCGCGGCCAGCCCGCGCGCGATGGGGCTCATGGCCTCGGACAGGCGCTTGATCGGCGCCACCAGCATCAGCATGGCGGTGATGAAGGCGGCGAAGGTGCCCACGGTGATGCCGTCGCGGCTTTGCCACAGGGCGATGCAGATCACCACCGACAGCGCAGCCGCCGACACCAGGTGCGTCAGCGGCGTGATGGCGGCCGACGCGGCGGCCGATTTCAGCGCCAGCCGCCGCAGGCCCCAGCCCAGGTCGTGGAAGCGCTTGGACTGCGCCGCCTGGGCGCCGTGCAGGCGCACCACGCGGGCGGCCAGCACGTTTTCCTCGACCACGTAGGCGAGCTGGTTGGTGGCGGTCTGGCTGCTGCGCGCGATGCGGTAGAGGCGGCGCGACACGCTGCGCATGATCCAGGCCACCGCCGGCACCACCGCGAACACCACCAGGGTCAGCGCCCAGTTCAGGTAGAGCAGGTAGGCCAGCAGCGCCACCATGGTGACGCTGTCCTTCAGCAGCGCGATGACCGAGTTCACCAGCAGCGTCACGCCGCTTTGCAGCTCGAACACCACGGTGTTGGACAGCGCGGTGGCGTTCTCGCGGGCGAACAGCGACAAGCGCGCGTCCAGCACGCGCGAGAAGAGGGCGGTGCGCAGCCGCAGCAGGCCGTCCTGGGCGATGCGCGCCAGCGCCAGGTCGGCCAGGAAGCCGGCGGCGCCGCGCACGGCGAACAGCAGCATCAGCGCCACCGGCACCATCCAGAGGTTGAAGCGGCGCTCGGGCTGGAAGCCTTCGTCCAGCAGCGGCTTCAGCAGGGCGGGGACGAGGGGCTCGAGCGCCGAGGAGACGACGGTGGCGAGGGCCGCTGCGATCCAGTACTTGCGCGAGCCCCCGAAGTACGGCATGAGCCAGCGCACCGCGCTCATGTCGATCCGGGTCACGATCGTGGCAGGGTGGGGGTGCAATAATGAAGCCGCGATTATGCCGTGCGCCGGGCCACCGGCCCCGTCCCCCGCGCCTTCATGCCACGCCTGTCCGCCATCGTCATCACGCGCAACGAGATCCGCAACATCGACGCCTGCCTGCGCTCGGTGGCCTTCGCCGACGAGATCGTGGTGGTCGATTCGGGCAGCACCGACGGCACCGTGGAGGCGGCCCGCGCGCTGGGCGCGCGGGTGCTGCAGCCCGAGGGCTGGCCCGGCTTCGGGCCGCAGAAGAACCGGGCGCTGGCCGCGGCCACCGGCGACTGGGTGCTCTCCCTCGACGCCGACGAACAGGTGTCGCCCCAGCTGGCGGCGTCTATCCAGGCGGCGCTGGCGGCGCCGTCGCACGACGCCTACCTGGTGAACCGCCGCTCCAGCTATTGCGGCCAGTACATGGCCCACTCGGGCTGGTACCCGGACCGCGTCCTGCGGCTGTTCCGCCGCGCGGGCGCCCGTTTTTCCGACGACTTGGTGCACGAGCGGGTGCTGGTGGATGGCAGCGTCGGCCGGCTGGCGGGTGACCTGATGCACGAGAGCATGCCGCACTTCGAGTCGGTGCTCGACAAGCTGGACCGCTATTCGACCGCGGGGGCGCAGGCGCTCGCGCGCAAGGGCGTGAAGGGCTCGCTCGCCAAGGCCCTGGGCCACGGCTGGTGGGCCTTCATGCGCACCTACGTGCTGCGCCTGGGCTTCCTCGATGGCCGGCTCGGGCTCGCGCTGGCGATCTCCAATGCCGAAGGCACGTATTACCGTTACATGAAGTTGTGGCTCCTGCAGCGCAAGGAGCGCGCCGCCGGTCCATGATCGGCCGGTGCGCGCGGAACCAAACGTGCGCCGCGGGAACGCAGGTATCTAAGCAATGGACCAGGACATGACATTCCCCCGACATTTCAGCCGCCGATCGCTGGTCGCCTCCCTGGGCGCCCTCGCCACCGTGCCGGCGCTCGCCCAGTTCCGCGTGGAAGTCACCGGCGTGGGCCTCACGCAGCTGCCCATCGCCCTCGTGCCCTTTCGCGGCGACGCCGAGTCGCCGCAGAAGATCGCCGCCATCGTGCAGGCCGACCTGGAGCGCAGCGGCCAGTTCCGCGGCGTCGACCCGGCGGGCGCGCCGGTCCTGGACGAGACCAGCCGGCCCGATGTCAGCCCGTGGCGCCAGCGGGGCGCCGACACCCTGGCCGTGGGTAGCGTCACGCGCCTGGCCGATGGCCGCTACGACGTGCGCTACCGCTTGTGGGACGTGGTGCGCGGGCAGGACCTGGGCGGCCAGAGCTTCGTGGTGGTGGCGGCCGACCTGCGCCTGGCCGCCCACCGCATCGCCGACCAGATCTACGAGAAGCTCACCGGCGACAAGGGCGTGTTCTCCACCCGCATCGCCTACGTCACCAAGTCGGGGCCACGCTACAACCTGTGGGTGGCCGATGCCGACGGCGAGAACGCGCAGTCGGCCCTGGCCAGCCCCGAGCCCATCATCTCGCCGGCCTGGTCGGCCAGCGGCGGCCAGCTCGCCTATGTCTCGTTCGAGTCGCGCAAGCCGGTGGTCTACGTGCACGAGGTGCAGACCGGCCAGCGCCGCCTGGTGGCCAACTTCCGTGGCTCCAACAGCGCGCCGGCCTGGTCGCCCGACGGCCGCACCCTGGCGGTGACGCTCACGCGTGACGGCGGCTCGCAGCTCTACACCATCCCTGCCGCCGGCGGCGAGCCGCGCCGGCTCACGCAATCGAGCGGCATCGACACCGAGCCGCTGTACAGCGCCGACGGCCGTTCGATCTTCTTCGTCAGCGACCGCGGGGGTTCGCCGCAGATCTACCGCATGCCCGTGAGCGGTGGCGAGCCGCAGCGTGTCACCTTTACAGGGACTTACAACATTTCGCCGACCTTGAGTCCCGACGGGCGGTGGCTGGCCTACATTTCCCGCATCAGCGGCGCCTTCAAGTTGCAGGTGATGGAACTCGCCAGCGGCAACGTCCAGTCGGTCACCGACACGACGGCCGACGAGAGCCCGAGTTTCGCGCCCAATGGCCGGCTGATCGTCTATGCCACGCGCCAGGGCGGCCGCGAAGCGCTGATGACCACCACCATCGACGGCAAGATCAAGGCCAGGCTGGCCGGCCAAGGTGGCGACATCCGCGAGCCCGACTGGGGTCCTTTCCAGAGATGATTTCGTTGCAGGAGGTTTTCCAGATGAAGAAGCGTGTGATCCTGGCTGCGGCCATGGCCGCGATGCTGGCCGCGTGTTCCAGCGGGGTGAAGCTCGACGACGTGCCGGTCGAAAGCCGCACCGGCAGCGAAGTCGGCACCATGGCGCCCGGCGGCGCCCAGCCGGGCCAGAGCAGCGTGCCCACCGTGCGGCCCGAAACGCTGCCCGGCAACGAGGCCGGCCCGCAGAACATCGGGCGCGTCATTTATTTCGACTACGACAGCTTCACCATCAAGCCCGAGTTCCAGGCAGTCATCGACGGCCACGCGCGCTTCCTGCGCCAGAACAACGCGCGGCGCGTGGTGATCGAGGGCCACACCGACGAGCGCGGCGGCCGCGAATACAACCTGGCGCTCGGCCAGAAGCGCGCCGAGGCAGTGCGGCGCTCGCTGGGCCTGCTCGGCGTGGGCGATGCCCAGGTGGAGGCGGTGAGCTTCGGCGAGGAGAAGCCGGTGGTGCAGGGCGCCGACGAAGCGGCGTGGGAGAGGAACCGCCGCGCCGAGATCGTCTACCGCTGATGGGCACGATGAAAATGCCGCAACGCACCCTGGCCGCGGCCGCGCTGGCCGCCGCGGCTTTGTTCGCCGGCGGCGCGCAGGCGCAGCTGTTCGGCGACGACGAAGCGCGCCGCGCCATCCTCGACCTGCGCCAGCGCGTGGAGCAGCAGCGCCTGGCCTTCGGCGAGGAACTGCGCCGCGCCAACGAGGAGAACGCCACGCTGCGGCGCAGCCTGCTCGAGCTGCAGAACCAGATCGAGTCGCTGCGCGCCGAGATGGCGCGCATGCGCGGCCAGGACGAGACGCTGGCGCGCGAGCTGTCGGAGACGCAGCGCCGCCAGAAGGACGTCGCCATGGCGGTCGAAGAGCGCCTGCGCCGCTTCGAGCCGGTGCAGGTCAACATGGACGGCCGCGAGTTCAGCGCCGACCCGGCCGAGCAGAAGGAGTTCGAGAACGCGCTGGGCACCTTCCGCAAGGGCGACTTCGTGGCGGCCCAGGCCGTGTTCAGCGAGTTCCTGCGCAAGTATCCCAACAGTGGCTACCGCGCCACGGCGCTGTTCTGGCTGGGCAACGCGCAGTACGCCAACCGCGACTACCGCGGCGCCATCGCCAACTTCCGCGCGCTGCTGCAGCAGGCCCCGGACCACCCGCGCGCGCCCGAGGCCGTGCTGTCCATCGCCAATTGCCAGATCGAGCTGAAGGACAATGCCAGCGCGCGCAAGACGTTGGACGACCTGGTGAAGGCCTATCCGCAGTCCGAGGCGGCGGTGGCCGCGCGCGAGCGGCTTTCGCGGGTGCGCTGACGGCCGTCCTGAACGGGGGGCACCGGCGGCGCGCCAGGGTGCCCGGCCCCGGCCGGCGCGGTTCCCGCGCCTTCCCTAGAATCCCCCCATGCCCGACCCATCGGCGCTGGCCACGCAGGTCCTGCTGGCCGCGTTCCTGCTCTCCTTCGCCTTCGGCGCCATCGCCCAGCGCACGCACTTCTGCACCATGGGCGCCCTGAGCGACGCCTTCAACATGGGTGACACCACGCGCCTGCGCCAATGGGCGCTGGCCGCGGGCGTGGCCATCCTCGGCTTCTGGGCGCTGGCCCTGGCCGGCCTGGTCGACCCGGCCAAGACGCTGTACGGTGGCAACCGCTGGACCTGGCTCTCGGCGCTGGTGGGCGGCGCGCTGTTCGGCGTGGGCATGGTGCTGGCGTCGGGGTGCGGCAGCAAGAACCTTGTGCGCCTGGGCAGCGGCAACCTGAAGGCGCTGGTCGTGTTCCTGGTGCTGGGGCTGGCGGCCTTCGCCACGCTCAAGGGCATCACGGCCGTCGCCCGCGTGGCCACCGTCGACCGCGTCGCCGTCGAATTCTCCGCGCCGGCGCTGCTGCCGATTGGCCTGGCCCGGGCCACGGGCGTGGACCTGGCCGTGGCGGCCCTTGGCGCCGCCGGCTTGATCGGCGGACTGCTGGTGGCCTGGGCGCTGGCCGGCCGCGACTTCCGCAGCTTCGACAACCTGCTGGCCGGCTTCGGCATCGGGCTGGTGGTGGTCGCCGCTTGGTGGGTGTCGGGCCACCTGGGCCACCTCGCGGAACATCCCGAGACGCTGGAGGAAACCTTCCTCGCCACCAATTCCGGCCGGGCCGAGGCGCTCAGCTTCGTCGCTCCCATCGCCTACACCCTCGACTGGCTGCTGTTCTTCAGCGACAGGAGCAAGGTCCTCACCATCGGCATCGTCTCGGTGGCCGGCGTGGTCGCCGGCGCGGCGGCGATGGCGCTCGTGCGCCGCGACTTCCGCTGGGAAGGCTTCGGCAGCACCGAGGACGTCGCCAACCATCTGGCGGGCGGCGCGCTGATGGGCGTGGGCGGGGTCACGGCCATGGGCTGCACCATCGGCCAGGGCTTGAGCGGCCTGTCCACGCTCAGCGCCACCAGCTTCGTCGCCGTTGCCGGCATCGTGGCCGGCGCGCTCGGCGCCTTGCGCTACCAGGTGTGGCGCGTGGAGCGCATGGCATGACCCACCTGGACGAGGCGGCCGACCTGCAGCGTCGATTCGGCGGGCTGGAGCGCCTCTACGGCATGGAAGGCGCCGCTGCCATCCGCGCCGCCCACGTGGCCGTGGTCGGCATCGGCGGCGTCGGCTCCTGGGCCGCCGAGGCGCTGGCGCGCAGCGGGGTCGGCACGCTCACGCTGGTGGACCTGGACCATGTTGCCGAGTCCAACATCAACCGCCAGATCCATGCCTTGGCCGGCACCATCGGCCAGGCCAAGGTCCTGGCCATGCGCGACCGGATCGCGCAGATCCACCCCGGTTGCACGGTCCATGCGGTGGAGGAGTTCGTCGAGCCGGCCAACTGGCCGCAACTGCTGCCGGCCGGCGTCGATGCCGTGATCGACGCCTGCGACCAGGTGCAGGCCAAGACGGCCATGGCGGCCTGGGCGCTGCGCACGAAAACCCCGTTCATCGCCTGTGGCGCCGCCGGCGGCAAGCGCCTCGCGCACCGGGTCGACATCGATGACCTGTCGAAGACCACGCATGATCCGCTGCTGGCGCAGCTGCGCTACCGCCTGCGCAAGTTCCATGGCGCGCCGCGCGAAGGCCGCAAGATCGGCGTGGCCTGCGTGTTCAGCCGAGAGCCCGTGGCGCCGCCCGACCCCTCCTGCGCCATCGAAGGCGACGGCTCGCTCAATTGCCACGGCTACGGATCGGTGGTGAGCGTGACCGCGACTTTCGGTCAATGTGCAGCAGGTTGGATTCTTGACAGCCTCGCGGACCAAAAAACGCGGAAACCCCGTCTATAATCGTGGGCTTTGCTGCTGCAGATGCAGTGGCGAAATCGGGCGGGACGTTAGCTCAGTTGGTAGAGCAGCGGACTTTTAATCCGTTGGTCGCAGGTTCGAATCCTGCACGTCCTACCACCCACACTGCTTCATCGATGGAAAGCCCGCTCCGGCAAAACGCCAGCGGGCTTTTTGCATGGCATGCGTCCATGTGCTGCCGCATGCCGGGCGGGGGCTGCGCAAATGGTCGTTCGCGGGAAACGATTCCTCACCGGCTCTGCTGCACCATCCGCGCCCGCACGAACCCCAACCGAGCGCGCCGCGAGCGCCAGGTGTCCAGCGCCACCAGCCGGTCCGGCTGGCCGGCATGGGCGATCCAGCATTCGTTGGGCTCCTCACGCCAGCCGGCGGCGGGCAGGGCGCAGGCTTCGGGAGTGGTTCCCGGTTGCGCGTCGCCGAGAGGGGGTTCGCAGCGAGGGGCATGCAGCCGGTGGCTGCTGAGGCGTGTGGTGGCTGGCACCCTGCGCTGCGGTACGAAAGGGGTACAGCACCCCGACGAGTGCATCGGACCCGTCAGGCCGGGGCCTTGCGAGCGCCGCCGTCGGGCGCCTTCTGCTTGGGCGCATAGCGCAGCCGCATCACCAGCACGGTGCAGGCGAGCACCAGGCTGACCGAGTTGGCGAGCATCATGGGCACTTCCTTCAGCACGATGCCGTAGGCCAGCCAGACGGCAATGCCGGCGGTGAAGATGCTGTACATGCGCAGGGAAATGCCGCTCACGTCGCGGGTGCGGAAGGTGCGCCACACCTGGGGCACGAACGAAACGGTGGTGAGGAAGGCGGCCGTGTAGCCGAGCAGGTCGGAGGTTTGCATGGGTCGGTGGTTCTCTTGGGCTCCATTGCAGCCGACGTGGACTTTGGCGCGGATAGGCCGGTGGAAGCTCCCGCTGTCAGCCGCCTCCCCATCCGTGATGTGGCACCATCGCGCGCCTCGAAGAAAACGCGCAAGCATGCAGACACACGACTACGACCCGGAGGACCTGCAGGTCCAGATCGCCGAACTGCTGGTGGCCACGGCCGACCATGCCGACGACGCCATCGACCCGCCCGTGCAGCAGGTGCTCAGGCTCCTGCGCGAGAAGCTGGCCATGGACGTCGTCTTCGTCTCCGAATTCACCCATGGCCAGCGTGTCATCCGCCGGCTCGAGCAGGGGCCGCAGCTGCTGCACGTTGGCGCCTCCGATGCGCTGGAGGCGTCGTGGTGCCACCACATCGTGGACGGCCGCCTGCCGCGCTACATCGCCGACGGCGAGAAGCTGAAGGCCGAGGGCAGGGCGCCGGCCACGCCGATCCGCATCGGCACCCACCTGAGCGTGCCCATCGTGCTGCGCAACGGCGAGGTCTACGGCACCTTGTGCTGCTTCAGCCAGTACGTCAACGGCAAGGTCAACGCCGACGACCTCAAGACCCTGGCGCACACGGCGCAGCTGACGGCCGAACGCCTGCAGGGGCGCGGCTGACCCGCCCTCAGTCCGCCGGCGCCGGGGACGGGGCCGGCAACGCCAGCCGCGCCTGCCGGCACACCTCCACGCAATCGCGGATGTGCTCCTCGCCCAGGTAGCGGATGGCGCTGTAGCCGATGGCGGCCGACAGCGCCTGGCCGGCCAGCGGCACGTACTTGGTGGCCTGCTTGGTGGTCAGCCGCTTGCCCACCATGGCGGCCATGCGGATGACGAGGTCGCGCGTGATGAACTTGCCGATCACCAGGGAGCCGACCACCGCAACCGCCTTCTCCACCTGCTCGCGCTTGCGTTGCGGCAGCCGTTCCAGCTGCTGCGGCGTCAGTCCGAACTCGGCGCTGATGGCAGGGATGAGCTTGGAGATCAGGGCCGCGTCCACCAGCCAGTCGACCCCCGGCATGGGCACCACGCTGGCGGCGGCGCCGGTCAGGGCGCGCCGGTTCAGCAGCCGGCGCGCGCGGTGGATGGCGGCAAGCAGGTCGGGGTCGCCCTCGGCGAGCTGGATGGCGGTCGGCATGCGGCTCAACTGGGGCTGGCGCGGCTGGATGCAAGTCAGCCGGCGGCGGCTTCGGCGGCCTCGATCTGCCCGGTGAGCTCCAGCCAGCGTTCCTCCACTTGCGCCAGCTCGTCGGCGATGCCCTTCAGACGGCGGCCCGATTCGGCCATGTCGGCTGGGCTGGTGGTGCCCGCCAAGGCGGCTTCCAGCCCGGCCTTTTCGCGTTCCAGCGCAGCGATGCGCTGCTCGGCCTTCTCCAGGTCCTTCCTCATCGGCTTCAGGCGCGCCGCCAGCTGCTGGCGCTGCTGGGCCTGGGCCTTGCGCTGCTCCTGCGGATTGCCGCGCGGCTCGGCCGCTGCAGCAGCCGGCGCCGCCATCTGCTCGCGCAGGCGCTTGGACTCGTCCAGCAGGTAGCGCTGGTAGTCGTCGAGGTCGCCGTCGAAGGGGCCGACGCCGCCGCGGCCGACCAGCCAGAACTCGTCGCAGACGGCGCGCAGCAGCGCGCGGTCGTGGCTGACCAGCATCACCGTCCCCTCGAACTCGTTGAGCGCCATCGACAGGGCTTCGCGCGTGTTCAGGTCCAGGTGGTTGGTCGGCTCGTCCAGCAGCAGCAGGTTGGGGCGCTGCCAGACGATCATGGCCAGCACCAGGCGCGCCTTCTCGCCGCCGCTCATGGAGCCGACCGACTGCTGCACCATGTCGCCGGTGAACAGGAACTGGCCGAGGAAGTTGCGCAGGTCCTGCTCGCGGCCCGACTGGCCCAGCGCCGGCCCGAGCTCGCGCGCCATGCGCGTCATGTGCTCCAGCGGCGTGTCCTGCGGGCGCAGCACGTCCAGTTCCTGCTGCGCGAAGTAGCCGATGGCCAGGCCCTTGCCTTCGGTGATGGTGCCCGCCAGCGCCGGCATGGTGCGGGCGATGGTCTTCACCAGCGTCGACTTGCCCTGGCCGTTGGCCCCCAGGATGCCGATGCGCTGGCCGGCCAGCACCGAGCGGTTGACGTTGCGCAGGATCACCTTGTCGCCGTAGCCGAAGGCGGCGTCCTGGATCGCCAGCATGGGGTTGGGCAGGTTGGCCGGCTCCTTGAACTCGAAGGTGAACTCCGCGTTGGCCAGCACCGGCGCGATCTTCTCCATGCGCTCCAGGGCCTTGACCCGGCTTTGCGCCTGCTTGGCCTTGGTGGCCTTGGCCTTGAAGCGGTCGATGAACTTCTGCAGGTGCGCGATCTTGTCCTGCTGCTTGGCGAAGGCCGCCTGCTGCATCTCCAGCTGCTGCGCGCGCAGCAGCTCGAAGCCGCTGTAGTTGCTGCCGTAGCGGGTGAGCTTCTGGTTCTCGATGTGCAGCGTGACGCCGGTCACCGCGTCGAGGAACTCGCGGTCGTGGCTGATGATGACCAGCGTGCCGGCATAGCGCTGCAGCCAGCCTTCCAGCCAGACCAGGGCGTCCAGGTCCAGGTGGTTGGTCGGTTCGTCCAGCAGCAGCAGGTCGGAAGGCGCCATCAGCGCGCGCGCCAGCTGCAGGCGCATGCGCCAGCCCCCGGAGAAGCTGTTGACCGGCCGCTCGAGCTCGCCCGGCTGGAAGCCCAGGCCCAGGATCAGCGACTGCGCGCGCGGCACGGCGTCGTGCTCGCCGGCATCGGCCAGGTCCGCATGCGCCTGGGCGATGGCCATGCCGTCGCCGCTGGCCTCGGCGGCGGCCAGCTGCGCGCGCACCTCCATCAGGCGGGTGTCGCCGGCCACCACGAAGGCAGTGGCCGGCTCCTCGGTCTCGGGCATGTGCTGCGCGACCTGCGCCAGCCGCCACTGCGCCGGCATGGAGAAGTCGCCGGCGTCCTCGTGCAGGTTGCCCGCGAGCAGGGCGAACAGGGTCGACTTGCCGGCGCCGTTGCGGCCCACCAGCCCGACCTTCTCGCCGGGGTTGATGGTCGCCGAGACGGCGTCCAGCAGCACCTTGGCGCCGCGGCGCAAGGTGACGTTGCGCAGCGTGATCACTTGGCGCCGAACTTCGCGAAAGCCTGCTCGAAATCGGCCAGCAGGTCGTCGGCGGTCTCGATGCCGACCGACACGCGCACCAGCGACTCGGCGATGTCCATGCTCTTGCGCATCTGCGGGCCCATCTCCCAGAAGATGGTGCGCGCGGCCGGCAGGGCCAACGTGCGGTTGTCGCCCAGGTGGCTGGACTTGATCACCAGCTGCAGCGCGTCCAGCAGGTCACCGGGGTCGACGCCATCGACCGTCTCGAAGCTGAGGAGGCCGCCGAAGGCGCCGAACAGGCTGGCCGCGCGTCCGTGCTGCGCGTGGCTTGCCAGGCCGGGATAGTGCACGCGCTGGACCAGCGGCGACGCTTCCAGCCATTGCGCCAGCGCCAGCGCGTTGGCGCTGCTGCGGTCCATGCGCAAGCCCAGGGTCTCGGCGCCGGTGGCGATGCGGTGGCCGTGTTCGGCGCTGAGCGTGCCGCCCAGGTCGCGCAGGCCCTTCTTGCGGATCTGCAGCAGGCCCCAGTTGGCAGGTGCGCCCTTGCGGTAGGCCGGCAGCAGGTTGGGGTAGCTGCTCCAGTCGAACAGGCCGGTGTCGGACACCGAGCCGCCCAGGGCGTTGCCGTGGCCACAGATGCCCTTACTGAGCGAATGGATCACCAGTGACGCGCCCACCGCCTTGGGACGGAACAGGTGCGGCGTGGTCAGGGTGTTGTCGACGATGTAGACGATGCCGCGCGCCTGGCAGACCCGCCCGATGCCTTCGAGGTCGGCCACCTGGGTGCGCGGATTGGCGATGGTCTCGACGAACACCATGCGGGTCTCGGGGCGCAGGGCCTCCTCGACGCGCGCGGCTTGGGTGGCGTCGACTAGCGTCACCTCGCAGCCGATGTTCTGCAGGGTGGTGAACCAGCTGGCCGTGTTGCCGAACAGGAAGCGGCTGGCCACGATGTGGTCGCCCTTCTTCAGCAGGGCGACCATGGTCGAGACGATGGCGGCCATGCCGGTGGCGAAGCTCACCGTGCCGACGGCGTCTTCCATCATGCTGACCTTGGCTTCGAGCGCCGCGGTGGTCGGGTTGCCCTGGCGGCCGTAGACATAGCCGCTCTTGTCGCCCTGGAACACGGCGACCAGGTCTTCGGTGCGTTGGTAGCCGTAGCCGGTGGCCACGTGCAGCGGTTTGTGGGTGGCGCCATGCTCCGCGCCCGAGCTGCGGTCGGCGTGGAGGATGCGGGTGGTGAGGGAGCGGGTCATCGGGCCGTATTTTCGCATTGCGGCAAGGCCCTTGCCGGCGGCGCGGAAACCTGACAGCGATCGAGGCGCCGGCGCAGGCCCGTCTCTCTGCCGCCCAGGCGCCTAGGCCAGCGTCTCGCGCGTCACCAGCAGCACCTGGTCCTCTCCGGCGCTGGTCTCCAGCCACACCACTTCCAGCCGGGGAAAGGCGCGTTCGAAGTGCGCGCGCTCGTTGCCGATCTCCAGCACCAGCACGCCGTGCTCGGAAAGACGCGCGGGCGCATCGCGCAGCAAAGCGCGCACGAAGTCCATGCCGTCCTCGCCGCCGGCCAGCGCCAGCGCCGGTTCGGCCCGGTACTCCGCCGGCAGGGCCGCCATGCTGGCCGCATTGACATACGGCGGGTTGCACAGGATCAGGTCGTAGGGGCCAGGCAGGGCATCCAGGCCGTCGGAGCGCAGCAGGCGCACGCGGCCGCCCACGCCGTGCCGGTCGACGTTGATGCGGGCCACCGCCAGCGCGTCCTCCGAGATGTCGGCGGCGTCGACCTCGACCTCCGGATAGGCCAGCGCCGCCAGCACGGCCAGGCTGCCGTTGCCGGTGCACAGGTCCAGCACCTGGCGCGTGCGGTCGCTGAGCCAGGGGTCGATGGTGCCTTCGGCCAGCAGCTCGGCGATGAAGCTGCGCGGCACGATGGCCCGCTCGTCCACGTAGAAGGGCACGCCCTGCAGCCAGGCTTCGCGCGTCAGGTAGGCCACGGGCTTGCGGGTGGCAATGCGCCGGTGCAGCAGCTCGCGCGCCTCCTGCTCCTCGTGCGGCAGCAGCTCGCGATCGGCGTGGTCGTCCAGCGCGTCGAGCGGCAGTTCCAGGTGCCACAGCACCAGCCAGGCCGCTTCGTCGAAGGCGTTGGTGGTGCCGTGGCCGAAGGCGACGCCGGCCTGCTCCAGCGCGCGCGCCACCTCTTCGACCAGCGCGATCAGCTTCATGCGCCGCGCTCCAGGTTTTCCAGCACCCGCCGGTAGATGTTCTTCAGCGGCTCGATGTCGGCCACGCGGACATGCTCGTCGATCTTGTGGATGCTGGCGTTGATGGGCCCGAACTCGATCACCTGCGGGCAGATGCGCGAGATGAAGCGGCCGTCGCTGGTGCCGCCGGTGGTGGAGAGCTCCGTCTCCAGCCCGGTTTCGGCGCGGATGGCCGCCTGCACCGCGCCCACCAGCTCGCCGGGCGTGGTCAGGAAGGGCTGGCCGCCCACCACCCAGGCCAGTTCGTAGTCGAGGCCGTGGCGGTCGAGCACGGCGTGCACCCGCCGCTGCAGCTCTTCGGCCGTGGTGACGCTGGCGAAGCGGAAGTTGAAGTCGACGACGGCCCGGCCGGGGATGATGTTGCCGGCGCCGGTGCCGCCATGGAAGTTGCTGATTTGGAAGCTGGTCGGCGGGAAGAATTCGTTGCCGCGGTCCCATTCGGTCTGCGCCAGCTCCGTCAGCGCCGGCATGGCCAGGTGGATCGCATTCCTGCCCAGCTGCGGGTAGGCGATGTGCGCCTGCACGCCCTTGACCGTGAGCTTGCCGCTGAGGCTGCCGCGGCGGCCGTTCTTGATCATGTCGCCCAGCCGCTCCACCGAGGTGGGCTCGCCGACGATGCAGAAGTCGATGCTTTCGCCGCGCCGCTCCAGTTCGCGGCAGACCACCACCGTGCCGTCGACGCTCGGGCCTTCCTCGTCGCTGGTCAGCAGCAGGGCGATGCCCAGGCGCGGTGCGGGATGGGCGGCGAGGAATTCCTCGGCCGCGACGGTGAAGGCGGCGATGGAAGTCTTCATGTCGGCCGCGCCGCGGCCATAGAGCAGTCCGTCGCGGTGGCTGGGCACGAAGGGGTCGCTGCTCCACTGCTCCAGCGGGCCGGTGGGCACCACGTCGGTGTGGCCGGCGAAGACCAGGGTGCGGCCGCCCGTGCCCGGGCGCTTGGCCCAGAGGTTGCGCACGCGGAAGTCGTCGGGGCCGCTTTCGATGGTCTCGCAGGCGAAACCCAGGGGCTGCAGCCGTGCCGCGAGCAGCGGTTGGCAGTCGCCGTCCTCGGGCGTGACGGAGCGCTGCGCGATGAGTTGTTCGGTGAGGTGGAGCGTGCGCGACATGCGCCCGAGTGTACGGCGCACGATGCGCGGCCGCTCCCGGGGACTCAGTGCTTCACGTCCAGCGTGATCTCCGTGAACGACGGCTCGTCGTCCATGTCGTCGTCGTCGGTATCGACCGCCGCGGCCTTGCCGGTCGTGGTGTTCTGCAGGCGCCACTGCAGGTTGGTGGGCGAATCGGCGTAGGCCAGGCCCTCCTTCTTGTCGACGATGCCGTCGACGATCAGGCGCGCGATGTCCTGCTCGAAGGTCTGCGAACCTTCTGCCATGGATTTCTCCATGGCCTCCTTGACGCCGGAGAAGTCGCCCTTCTCGATCAGTTCGGACACCAGCTTGGTGTTGAGCATCACCTCCACCGCCGGCGCGCGGCCGCCGTTGACGGTGCGCAGCAGGCGTTGCGAGACGATGGCCTTGAGGGCCGCCGCCAGGTCGCCCAGCATGGTGGGTCGCACCTCGACGGGATAGAACGACAGGATGCGGTTGAGCGCCTGGTAGCTGTTGTTGGCGTGCATGGTCGCCAGGCACAGGTGGCCCGATTGCGCATACGCGATCGCCGCGGACATGGTCTCGCGGTCGCGGATCTCGCCGATCAGGATCACGTCGGGCGCCTGGCGCAGCGCGTTCTTCAGCGCGGTCTGCAGCGACTGCGTGTCGCTGCCTACCTCGCGCTGGTTGACCACGCTCTTCTTGTTGCGGAAGATGAACTCCACCGGATCCTCGATGGTGAGGATGTGGCCGCTGGCGTTCTCGTTGCGGTGGTCCATCATGGCGGCCAGCGTGGTCGACTTGCCGGCGCCGGTGGAGCCCACCATCAGCAGCAGGCCGCGCTTCTCCATGATCAGGTCGGCCAGGATCATGGGCACCGACAGCGAGGCCAGCGGCGGGATCTCGCTGGCGATGTAGCGGATGACGGCGGCGATCGAGCCGCGCTGGCGCATCGCCGAGAAGCGGAAGTTGCCGGCGCCTTCCACCGCGTAGGCCATGTTCAGCTCGCCGGTGTCGTCGAGCTCCTGCATGCGGTGGGCGGGCAGCACCTCGGCCAGCAGGGTTCGGGTGGCGTCGGGCGGCAGCAGCTGGTTGTTGATCGGCAGCGTCTGGCCGTTGATCTTGATCATCGCCGGCGCATTGGCCGAGAGAAAGACGTCGGACGCCTTCTTCTCGGACATCAGCCGCAGGATCCGCTCCATCGTGCCCATCTCACCCACCCCTCGTGTTCTTTCTCGCCGTCCCCGCGGTTGCGGCAACGGCGGAAAGCATACGTCAATCCCTCAGCAATTCGTTGAGGGAGACCTTGGCGCGCGTGGCGGCCGTGACTTTCTTGACGATGACGGCGCAATACAGGCTGTGGCTGCCGTCCTTGGCGGGCAGGTTGCCGCTGACCACCACCGAGCCGGCGGGCACGCGGCCGTAGTGGATCTGGCCGGTTTCGCGGTCGTAGATCTTGGTGCTCTGGCCGATGTACACGCCCATGGAGATCACCGAGTTCTCCTCCACGATCACGCCTTCGACGATCTCGGAGCGGGCGCCGATGAAGCAGTTGTCCTCGATGATGGTCGGGTTGGCCTGCAGCGGCTCCAGCACGCCGCCCAGGCCCACGCCGCCGGACAGGTGCACGTTCTTGCCGACCTGGGCGCAGGAGCCGACCGTGGCCCAGGTGTCGACCATGGTGCCTTCGTCGACGTAGGCGCCGATGTTCACGTAGGAGGGCATCAGGATCGCGCCGCGGGCGATGTAGCTGCCGCGCCGCGCCACCGCCGGCGGCACCACGCGCACGCCGGTAGCGGCCATTTCCTCGGGCGTCAGGTGCGCGAACTTGGTGGGCACCTTGTCGAAGAAGGCCAGCTCGCCGGCCTTCATGATGGCGTTGTCCTTCAGGCGGAACGACAGCAGCACCGCCTTCTTGATCCACTGGTGCACCGTCCACTGGCCCACGCCTTCGCGCGTGGCCACGCGCAGCTTGCCCGTGTTCAGCTCGGCGATCACGTGCTCGACGGCCTCCGAGACTTCCTTGGGCGCGCTGGCCACGGAGATGTTGGCGCGGTCGTCCCACGCGGTGTCGATGATCTGCTGGAGTTGCTGGGTCATGGGGTCTTTCTTTTCTGGACGAACTGCACGATGCGGTGCGCGGCCTCCAGGCATTCGGCGGTGTCCGCCACCAGGGCCATGCGCACGCGGCCGGCGCCGGGGTTGAGGCCCCCGGCTTCGCGGGCCAGGTAGCTGCCCGGCAGCACCGTGACATTGTATTGAGCCAGCAGGTCGCGGGCGAAGTCGGTGTCGCTGCCGCCGACGCCGGCCCAGAGGTAGAAGCCGGCATCGGGCAGGCGCACGTCCAGCACCCGTTCGAGCAGCGGCGTGACCTCGGCGAACTTGCGGCGGTACTGCTCGCGGTTGTCGGCCACGTGGGCTTCGTCGCCCCAGGCGGCGATGCTGGCGGCCTGCACCACCGGGCTCATGGCGCTGCCGTGGTAGGTGCGATAGAGCAGGAACTGCTTGAGCAGGCGGGCGTCGCCGGCCACGAAGCCGCTGCGCATGCCCGGCACGTTGCTGCGTTTGGACAGGCTGGTGAAGGCCACGAGGCCGCGGAAGTCGCCGCGCCCCAGCTTCGCCGCCGCTTCCAGGCCGCCCAGCGGCGGCTCGTGGCGGAAGTAGATCTCGCTGTAGCACTCGTCGGAGGCGATGGTGAAGCCCCAGCGGTCCTGCAGGGCGAACAGCTTGCGCCATTCCTCCAGCGGCATGACCGCGCCGGTCGGGTTGCCGGGCGAGCAGACGAAGAGCAGCTGCGTCCTGGCCCAGGTCGACTCCGGCACGCTGTCCCAGTCGACCGCGAAGTTGCGCGCCGGGTCGCTGGGCGCGTAATGGGCCTCGGCGCCGGCCAGCAGGGCCGCGCCCTCGTAGATCTGGTAGAAGGGATTGGGGCAGACCACCACCGGCGCGCGGGTGGGGTCGATCACCGTCTGGGCGAAGGCGAACAGGGCTTCGCGCGAGCCGTTGACCGGCAGCACCTGGGTGGCCGGATCGAGGGCCAGGCCGTAGCGCGTGTCCAGCCAGCCGCTGAAGGCCTGGCGCAGCTGCGGCGTGCCGGCCGTGGGCGGGTAGCCGGCCAGGTCGCTGCCGGGCGTGTCCAGGGCCTGCGTGAGCGCGTCCTTGATGAAGCGCGGCGTCTCGTGCTTGGGCTCGCCGATGCCCAGGCTGATGGGCCGCAGGGCCGGATTCGGCGTCACGCCGGCGAACAGCTGCCGCAGCCGCTCGAAGGGGTAGGGCTGCAGGCGGGACAACAGGGGATTCATGGGCTGGATTATCGGCTGGGGCGGCGCGGCTGCCGCGGTGGGGCCGACGGTGGGGGATGGCGCGCTCGCTGCGCGCGCGAACACTACCTGTGCCGCGGCTTCTTCGCAGGCTGTGCGCGCGCGGCGAGCGCACCCTCGCGCGCATCGCCTTGCGCCGGCGCCCATACCCCGGCCACATCCTCCAGCATCGCCATCAGTTCGCGCGCGTTGTCGGGCGCATGGCGTTTGTCGGTGTTGTCGAAGTAGCAGTACACGTCGCGCGTGGCTTTCGCGCGCGCTGGGGTCGGGGTGATCAGGCGGGCGTCCTGCGGCTGGCCGCCGTGTGCCCAGGCCCGGATGCAGCGCGCCCAGCGCTCCAGTTCCGCTCGCGTGTAGCGGCTGTTGTACAGCTCGGTGGAGCCGTGCAGCCGCAGGTAGACGAAATCGGCCGTGACGTCCTCGTACAGCGGCCAGGGCTGCGGCGTGTCGGCCACCACCCAGGCGATGCGGTACTTGCGCAGCAGCCGCACGAAGGCGGGCGTGGCGAAGCTTTCGTGCCGCACCTCCACCGCGTGCCGCAGCGGCCGGCCGCGGTCGACCTGCAGCGACTCGCGGCCGTCCAGCCGGCCATCGCGCAGCAGGGCCAGTTCGGCCGCCTCCAGCGTGGTCCGGGGCAGCAGCTGGAAGAAGGCCTCGAACAGCGCGGGATCGAAGCGCATGGTGGCCGGGAACTGCCACAGGAGCGGCCCCAGCTTGTCCTTCAGCTCGAACAGTCCCGAGGCGAAGAAGTTCGCCAGGGCCACCTCCACCCCGCGCAGGCGCAACATGTGGGTGATGTAGCGGCTGCCCTTGACCGCGAAGACGAAGCCGGGCGGCGTGTGCGCGGCCCAGGTCGCGTAGCTCGATGGCCGCTGCAGCGAATAGAAGGAGCCATTGAGTTCCAGCGAGGGGAACTGCGACGCCGCGTACTGCAGCTCGCGCCACTGCGCCAGCCCCCGGGGATAGAAGTGGCCGCGCCAGGGGGTGTAGCGCCAGCCCGAAACGCCGATCCAGACCTTGCCCGCCATGGGCCTGTTTGTGCCAGAAACCGGCGCGCGCGGGGGCGGTAACGTTTGGTGGCAATGAGGCCGGTCGCCGCCGCGCGCCCCGTACGATGAACCCATGCGATTCGTCGACCAGGTGGGGATCGTGACTGGTGCCGGCTCCGGCATCGGCGAGGCGGTGGCGCGGCGCTTCTCGGACGAGGGCACGGCGGTGGTCTTGGCCGGGCGCACCCGTGCCAAGCTCGACCATGTCGCCGCCGACCTGCCGCCGGAGCGAACGCTGGTGAAGGTGTGTGATGTCGCCCGCTACCGGCAGGTCGAGGCCCTGGTGGAGGCCGCGGTCCGGCGCTTCGGTCGCCTGGACGTGATGGTCAACAACGCCCGCGTGGCGCCCGAGGGCAAGGCCACCGAGGCCACGCTGGCCGAGTGGGAGGAGGTGATGGCGATCAACGCCGGCGGCGTGTTCCACGGCTGTCGCGCCGCGTTGCCGCACCTGCTGGCAAGCCGCGGCTGCATCGTCAACATGGCTTCGGTCTCGGGGCTGGGCGGCGACTGGTGCCTGAGCTTCTACAACGCCTCCAAGGGCGCCATCGTCAACTTCACCCGCGCGCTGGCCCTGGACCACGGGCGCGACGGCGTGCGGGTCAACTGCGTCTGTCCCAGCTTCACGCGCACGCCCATGACCGCCGACATGCAGAAGGACCGCAAGGTAATGGCGAAATTCCGCGAGCGCATCCCCCTGGGGCGGCCGGCGGGGCTGGAGGAAGTGGCCGCGGTCGTCGCCTTCCTGGCGAGGAGCCTGGGCGGCAGAGAAACGGGCCTGCGCCGGCGCCTCAATCGCTGTCAGGGTCACCGGGGTGGCGCTGCCGGTGGACGGCGGCCTCTCCGCCTCCAGCGGCCAGCCCGCCATGGCGTGACGGAATTGGTCACATACGTGCGGAAGTAGCGCTTTCGACGCACGGTATCATCCCCGCTTCCTTTGGAGCAGTGACAGGGGCGAGGGGCCGTGCGTCTCACATCGATCAAGCTTTCAGGGTTCAAGTCGTTCGCCGAGCCCACCAACTTCATGCTGCCCGGGCAGCTGGTCGGCGTGGTGGGCCCCAACGGCTGCGGCAAGTCCAACATCATGGACGCGGTGCGCTGGGTGCTGGGCGAATCCAAGGCGAGCGAGCTGCGCGGCGAGTCCATGCAGGACGTGATCTTCAACGGCACGACCACCCGCAAGCCGGCCTCGCGCTCCTCGGTGGAGCTGGTGTTCGACAACGCCGACCACCGCGCCGGCGGCCAGTGGAGCCAGTTCGCCGAGATCGCGGTCAAGCGCGTGCTGACGCGCGACGGCACCTCCAGCTACTACATCAACAACCAGCCGGTGCGCCGGCGCGACGTGCAGGACGTGTTCCTGGGCACGGGCCTCGGGCCGCGCGCCTACGCCATCATCGGCCAGGGCACGATCAGCCGCATCATCGAGTCCAAGCCCGAGGAACTGCGGCTGTTCCTGGAAGAGGCTGCCGGCGTCTCCAAGTACAAGGAGCGCCGCCGCGAGACCGAGAACCGCCTGACCGACACGCGCGAGAACCTGACCCGGGTCGAGGACATCCTGCGCGAGCTCAATGCCAACCTCGAGAAGCTGGAGAAGCAGGCCGAGGTGGCCGCGCGCTACAACCAGCTGCAGGCCGACGTCACGCTCAAGCAGCACCAGCTGTGGTTCCTGAAGCGCGCCGAGAGCGAGGCCGACCAGGTCCGCATCAAGGCCGATGCCGACAAGGCGGTGAACGACCTCGAGTCGCGCATCGCCGACCTGCGCCGCATCGAAAGCGAGCTCGAAACCGTGCGCCAGGCCCACTACGCCGCCGGCGACCAGGTGAACCAGGCCCAGGGCCAGCTCTACGAGGCCAGCGCCGAGGTCGGCCGGCTGGAAGCCGAGATCCGCTTCGTGGTCGAAGGCCGCCAGCGCGCCGAGCAGCGGCTGGTGCAGCTGAAGGAACAGGCCGCGCAGTGGGCCGCGCGCAAGGAGGACGCCGAGGCCGAGACCGAGAACCTCGCCGCCCTGGCGCTCGAAGGCGAGGAGAAGTCCATGCTGTTGGCCGCGCAGGTGGAGGAGCAGGGCCTGCAGCTGCCCGACCTGGAGGAAGCGCTGCGCCAGGCGCAGGCGCGCGCCTCCGAGCAGCGCAGCGCCGTCGGCCAGGTGCAGCAGCAGATCCAGGTGCTGGCCGCCGACCAGCGCAACATCGAGGAGCAGTCGCGCCAGCTGAACCAGCGGCGCGAGCGCCTGCTGGCCGACCGCAATGCCCTGGCCGCGCCCGACGAACAGCGGCTGGCCAACCTGCAGTCGCAGCTGGGCGCCGCCCAGGAAGCGGCCGAGACGGCCGATGCCCGCCTGCACGAACTGCAGGAGCAGGTGCCGCAGCTCGACGAGGAGCGGCGCATCCGCCAGCAGGACGTCAACCAGCAAAGCGCGAAGCAGGCCGACCTGTCGGCGCGGCTGGAGGCGCTGAAGGCGCTGCAGGAGAAGGTGCGCACCGACGGCAAGCTGCAGCCCTGGCTGGCCCGGCACGGCCTGGGCGGCCTGCAGGGGCTGTGGAGCCGCATCCACATCGAGCAGGGTTGGGAGAACGCGCTGGAAGCGGCCCTGCGCGAGCGGATGAACTCGCTGGAGGTGTCGCGGCTGGAGATGGTGCGCGCCTTCGCCGCCGATCCGCCGCCCGCCAAGCTGGCCTTCTACCATCCGCCCGCCGCCGCCGCGCCGGAAGCCGCGGGCGCGCTGCCGCGCCTGGCCGACCTGCTGCGCCTGAACGACGCCGGCCAGAAGGCGCTGCTGTCCGACTGGCTGCATGGCTGCTACACCGCCGCCACCCTGGAGGACGCGCTGGCCGCGCGCGCGCAGCTCGGCGCTGGCGAGGCGATCTACGTCAAGTCGGGCCATGCCGTCACCGCGCACAGCGTCAGCTTCTACGCGCAGGACTCCGAGCAGGCCGGCCTGCTGGCGCGCCAGCAGGAGATCGAGAACCTCGAGAAGCAGCTGCGGGCGCAGGCGCTGATCGCCGACGAGGCACGCTCGGCCCTGGTGCGAGCCGAGGCGGCCTACACCGACGCTGCCCAGCGCCTGACCAGCGCGCGGCGCGAGGCGACCGAATCGCAGGCGCGCGCCCACGAACTGCAGGTGGAGACGCTGCGCCTGACGCAGCTGGCCGAGCAGACCCGGGCTCGCAGCGCGCAGATCGCCGGCGACCTGGCCGAGGTCGACGCGCTGCTGGAGGAACTGCAGGAGCGCCGCGTGGCGGCCGAGGGCCGTTTCGAGGAGCTGGACATGCAGCTGGCCGACAGCCAGGAGCGCCATGCCCAGCTGGACGAGCGCGTGATCGAGGCCGAGCGCAAGCTGGCCGAGGCGCGCGAGCAGCACCGCAGCCTGGAGCGGCAGGCGACCGAGGCGCAGTTCGCCCAGCGCGCGCTGGAGGCGCGCAAGGGCGAGCTGCAGCGCGCCATCGAGACCGCCACCCAGCAGGCCGCGGCACTGGCGGGCGAGGAGGAGCGGGCCCAGTCCGAGCTGACCCGCCTGACCTCCGCCGCGGCGCAGGCCGGCCTGCAGTCCGCCCTGGAGCGCAAGGCCGAACGCGAGCAGGTGCTGGGCGCGCGCCGCAGCGAATACGACGACCTCACCGCCAAGCTGCGCGCCGCCGACGAGCGCCGGCTGCAGCTGGAGCGCGAGCTCGATCCGCTGCGCCAGCGCATCACCGAATTGCAGCTGAAGGAACAGGCCGCCCGCCTGGGCCTGGAGCAGTACACGCAACTGCTGGCCGATGCCCAGGCCGACCTGGAGGCGGTGGCGCGCTCGGTGCAGGAAGGCAATGTCCGCCTCACGGGCATGCAGTCCGAGATCGACCGCCTGCACCGCGAGGTGGCGGCCCTGGGCGCGGTGAACCTGGCCGCGCTGGAGGAGCTGACCACGGCGCGCGAACGCAAGCAGTTCCTGGACAGCCAGTCCAAGGACCTGATCGACGCCATGACCACGCTGGAGGACGCCATCCGCAAGATCGACGCGGAGACGCGCGATCTCCTGGGCAGCACCTTCCAGACCGTCAACGAGCACTTCGGCCGCATGTTCCCCGAGCTGTTCGGCGGCGGCAATGCCCGCCTGGTGATGACCGGCGAGGAGATCCTCGATTCCGGCGTGCAGGTGATGGCGCAGCCGCCGGGCAAGAAGAACCAGACCATCCACCTGCTGTCCGGCGGCGAGAAGGCGCTGACCGCCATCGCGCTGGTGTTCGCCATCTTCCAGCTGAACCCGGCGCCGTTCTGCCTGCTCGACGAGGTCGACGCGCCGCTGGACGACGCCAACACCGAACGCTACGCCAAGCTGGTGAGCAGCATGAGCAAGGGAACGCAGTTCCTCTTCATCAGCCACAACAAGATCGCGATGGAGATGGCCGAGCAGCTGATCGGGGTGACCATGCAGGAGCAGGGCGTCTCGCGCATCGTGGCGGTGGACATGGAATCCGCCGTTTCCATGGCCGACACCTGAGCGGCGCATCGCGCGCGCGGCGCGCGCCGCTGCGGCCTGGCGCCCATGGCGGTTAAAGTCTCGGCTTCGCAGCCCCTGTTTTCCTGGACTCTCTCACCTATGCTTTCGGCAGCGCCAGTGCGGTATCACAGCGTCTTCACGGGGCTTCGGCCTGGCGAGCATGCCTGCCGTGGGGGGGCGGCGGGCGCATGAGCAGTTTCACCATCGGCATCGCCATCCTGGGCGGCCTGCTGCTGGCGGCCCTGGTCGCCTGGAACGCCTGGACCACCCGGCGCAACACGCCGCGCCAGCCCGACCTGCCGCCGGTGGAGCCCACGGGCGGCATGCCGGCGGCGGCCGACGGCGGCTTCGAGCGGGCCGAGCCGGTACTGGAGGA
>JAEZKX010000432.1 GCA_023436025.1 Pseudomonadota bacterium
CGGCGGCGGCGCTGGACTGGAACGCCGCCATCGCGCGGCCGGCCGCAGTCAACGCCGACGCCTCCGGCGCCGGCCTGGGCTATGCCGACTGGCGCCTGCCCACGCGTGCCGAGCTGGCTTCGCTGGCGGAACGCGAGCGCTGCCTGAACCCGGCCATCAACACCACGGTGTTCTCCAATGCCGAGGCGGTGGGCCACTGGACGTCGACGCCCTATGCCTTCAGCGGCTCGCTCGCCTGGGCGGTCGACTTCTTCGATGGCCAGGTGGCACCTGCCACCAAGACCGGGCTGCCGAGCTCGTCCAAGCGGGTGCGCCTGGTGCGCGCCGGCCAGTAAAGCGGCGTCGTCCCTCTTTTTCCTGCATCACCCAAGAAGCCGCTGCCGCCCATGAAAGCCGCCATCCGTCCCGTCTCCCGCGTGCTGCGGGACCTGTTCCGCGTCGAGCCCCTGGAGCCGCGCATCCTGCTGTCCGCGGACCCGGTGTTCGGCGCCCTGCAGACCGCGTTGCGGCCGGCGGAGGATCCGGGCGCCGCCTCCATCAGCCAGGCCTACGAAGCCGCCGACGTCAAGGTGGCCACCAGCCCCGGCGCCACGGTGGTGGTGACGGCGGGCACGGCGGCGGCGCAGCCCCAGTGGTTGACGGTGGACGTGGCGCAGCTGGGCGCGGGCAACTCGCTGGCCATCGGCGGCGCCGACAGCAACGCGACGGTCCTGGTCGGCGCGCCGGGTGAAACGCTGGAGCTGGGACAGCTGGTGATCGTCAACCCGCAGGACGGTGGTGAGATCCACCTGCGCGGCGACCTCCGGTTCAACGGCAGCCTGCTGGTGCACGGCTCGGGCCAGACGCTCAACCTGGAGACGGACATCCCCACGGGGGACAACGTCCAGGTCTACGACAGCGTGGCGGTGTACGACGACCGCCTCATCCAGGCCGGCGGCAACCCGGGCGGCGGCTCCGTCTTCCTTGGCAACGACTTCAACCACACCATCGACGGCAACAACGCCGGCGACCGCGACACCCTGGTGATCCGCGCTTCGGAGAACGTGGTCTTCGGCGGCCGCATCGGCGTCGTCGACCCGCTGGTTGGCCTGACCATCGGCGCCACCACCATCGCCGGCGCGGCGGACCGGCCGAACAATGTCACCTTCAACCACAGCGTGGTTCTCGACGGCGACCTGGACATCGAGGCGTCCGGCGTGGTCTGGTTCAAGGACACGGTTGTCATCCGCAATGGCGGCGACCTGCGCATCACCGGGGCGACCCAGGTCATCTTCGAGCGCGGCGTGGAGGTGGTCGACGGCGACATCCTGCTCGAGGCGAACGACATCGCGCTGAACGCCGGTTCGTCGCTCGCCGGCAGCGGCGTGCTGACGATCCGGCCCACCGACATGGGCCGCGCCATCGCCTTCACTTCGCCGTTCGAGCCGGTCAACGCGCTGGTGATCGATTCCGCCGAAGTCCGCCGCCTGACCGATGGCTTCGCCAAGATCGTGCTCGGCTGGCAGGACGGCCAGCATGCCGCCGCCGGCGCAGGCGCGGTCCACATCGGCGCGGTGAACCTGGTCGACCAGGTCACCCTGCGCGATCCGCTGGAGGTCTACGGCGGCAGCATCACCATCGAGGACTACAGCACCGCCACGTACCGCCTGATGGTGGCCGGCGCGATCACGCTGGACGCCGTCGGCGACATCCGGCTGCTCGCCGAGATGTCCGCGCGCGACTCCAGCACCTCGCCCAACCTCTATGCGGTGACGCTGTACTCGCAGGCCGGCAGGGTGGTGCAGGAAAACTCCGCGGTGGCGGACGGCGCGGCGGCCGAACCGCTGCGCGCCACGCTGCTGACGGTGCGGGCCGACAAGGGCATCGAGTTGCCCTGGGTCGAGACCACGAGCCTCAGCGTTACCAACGCCTCGTCCGGCGACCTGGTGGTCACCGAGACGGTGGCCGGCGGCGATGTCAAGCTCGTGCTGCTCAACCAGGCCGGCGCCGGCAACGCGTCGGTGAAGGCCTCCTATGGCAACATGACCGTGGGCGGCAGCGGCGGCGTGGCGCACACCGGCACCGGCAGCACGCGCCTGGAGACCGCGGGCGCCGCCAAGGCCATCACTGTCACCGAAGGGATCCATTCGGCCGACGGCGCCATCGAACTGGTGGCGACCGGGGCCTTCAGCAACGCGGCCGGCGCGACCATCGCCACGGACGGCGCGGATGCCGTGACGCTCAGGGCGGGCGGCTCCATCCTGCAGAACGCCGACATCCGCACCGCGGGTGGCGCGCTGGCGATGCAGGCCGGGACCTTTCTCACCATGGCCGACGGCGTGGTCGCCAGCGCCGGCACGACGGCCGGCAGCGTCACGCTGAGGGCCCTGGGCGGCGCGCTGGGGCTGAGCCGGGCAGAAGCCGGCAGCTCCATCACGATCTCGACCACCGGCGCGCTCACCTCCGTGCTCACCGGCGGCGGGCTCAACCTGGACGGGGAAACGGCGGCGGTGGTGCTCACCGCCGTGGCCGGCATCGGCAATGGCGCCGCGGCATTGCAGTCGCGCGTTGGCGCGCTGGCGGCGAACAACAGCGGCAGCAGCGGCGGCATCTACCTGCGCGAGCAGACCGGCCTGCGCCTGGAGGGCGGCGCCGCCGGCTTCGCCCTGCAGACGGGCGGCAGCGGCAACGCCATCATGGTCACCAGCGGGGGAACGCTGACGGTGGAGCAGGCCGTGCAGGCCACGGGCAACCTGCTGCTGACGGCCGCCAACGACCTGGAGGTGCAGGCCAGCCTGCGTTCCACCGGGGGTGCGATGACGCTGCAGGCCGGCGACGCCATCCGTGTCGACGACCTTGCCGCGGGATCGGCTCCCGAGGTGCGGGCCGACGTCGGCACCTTGTACCTGGAGGCCGGTACCAACGTCACGATGGAAGGCCAGGCTCTGCTGCTGGCGGACGCCGGCCACGTGGCCGTCGTCGCGGAAGCGGGCGACGCGGCGCTCGGCCGCATCACCGCGGCGGGCGTGGTCGCGGTGGCCGCGGGCGGCGCCATCACCGACGCC
>JAEZKX010000132.1 GCA_023436025.1 Pseudomonadota bacterium
ATGAAACTCCTCATGGTCGACAACTACGACTCGTTCACCTACAACATCGTCCAGTACTTCGGGGAACTGGGGGCGCAGGTGGAGGTGTTCCGCAATGACGAGATCGACGTCGCGGGGATCGCGGCGCGGGCGCCCGACCGGCTGGTGATCTCGCCCGGGCCGTGCTCGCCCGCCGAGGCCGGCATCTCGGTCGAGGCGATCCGCCACTTCGCCGGCAAGCTGCCCATCCTCGGCGTCTGCCTGGGCCACCAGTCGATCGGCGCCGCCTTCGGCGGCAGGATCGTGCGGGCCCAGCAGCTGATGCACGGCAAGGTCAGCGAGATCACGACCACGCGCGAGGGCGTGTTCGCCGGCCTGCCAGAGCGGTTCACGGTCAACCGCTACCACTCGCTGGCCATCGAGCGCGCGAGCTGTCCGCCGGAACTGAAGGTCACCGCCTGGACCGACGACGGCGAGATCATGGGCGTGCGCCATGTGGAGCTGCCGCTCGAGGGCGTGCAGTTCCACCCCGAGTCCATCCTCACCGAGCACGGCCACGCCATGCTGCGCAACTTCCTGGAGCAGAAGGCATGAAACCCGTCGACCTGCGCGGCGATACCGTCACCCAGCCCACCGCGGCGATGCGCGCGGCCATGGCCGCCGCGCCGCTGGGCGACGACGTGTTCGGCGACGATCCCAGCGTCAACGCGCTGCAGGAGAAGATCGCCGGGCTGCTCGGGTTCGAGGACGCCCTGTTCGTGCCCACCGGCACCCAGGGCAACCTGTGCGGCCTGCTGGCGCACTGCCAGCGCGGCGACGAGTACATCGTGGGCCAGATGCAGCACTGCTACCGGTGGGAAGGCGGCGGCGCCGCGGTCTTCGGCAGCGTGCAGCCGCAGCCGCTGGAGCACCAGGCCGACGGCTCGCTGGCGCTGGCCGACATCGAGGCGGCGATCAAGCCGGACGACCCGCACTTCGCGCGCACGCGCCTGCTGGCGCTGGAGAACACGCTGGGCGGCAGGGTGCTGCCCCTGGCCTACCTGCAGCAGGCCACGGCGCTGGCGCGTGGCAAGGGCCTGGCCACGCATCTCGACGGCGCGCGGCTGTTCAATGCGGCGGTGTCGCAGGCCGCGCAGGCCGGCAGCGACGCCCGCGGCGAAGCACGGCGCATCGCGCAGCTGTTCGACAGTGTGTCGGTCTGCTTCAGCAAGGGCCTGGGCGCGCCGGTCGGCTCGGCCCTGTGCGGATCCCGCGAGCTGATCGCCCGCGCGCGCCGCATCCGCAAGATGGCTGGCGGCGCCATGCGGCAGTCGGGGGTGCTGGCGGCGGCGGCGGCGCATGCGCTCGACCACCATGTGGAGCGGCTGGCCGAGGACCACGCGCTGGCCCGGCGCCTTGCCGACGGCCTGCAGGGGCTGGCGGGCGTGCAGGTGGAAGCGCCGCACACCAACATCCTGTTCGTCGACCTCACGGGGCCGGCGCGCGAGAAATCGGCCGGCCTGCTGCCGCACCTGGCGCGCCACGGCGTGCTGGCCACCGGCTTGTACCGCCTGCGCTTCGTGACCCACCTCGATGTCGACGCCGCCGGCATCGACCGCGCCATCGCCGCCTTCCGGGAGTACTTCCATGCCTGACGCCCACCAGCTGTTGCTGTTCCTGGCCGCCGGCCTGCTGCTGAACCTGACGCCGGGGCCCGATGTCCTCTACGTCGTCACCCATTCGCTGCGTTCCGGTGTGCGCGCCGGCATCGTCGCCGGGCTGGGCATCAACGCCGGCTGCTTCGTGCACGTGTTCGCCGCCGCCGTGGGCGTCGGCGCGCTGCTGGCGGCATCGGCGCAGGCCTTCACGGTGCTGAAGTGGGCGGGCGCGGCCTACCTGGTGTACATCGGCGTGCGCCTGCTGCTGGCGCGGCCGGCGCCAGGCGCAGCCGCCATCGACGGACCGGCCGCGCAGGGTGCGCCGGCCGCGCCGCCCGCCTCGTTGTGGCAGGTGTTCCGCGGCGGCTTCCTGACCAACGTGCTCAATCCCAAGGTCGCGATCTTCTTCCTGGCCTTCGTGCCGCAGTTCATTGCGCCGGACGCGGCCCACCCGGCCTGGACCTTCGTGCTGCTGGGCACGCTGTTCAACGCCAACAGCGTGCTCGTCAACATCGCCTGGGCGCTGGCGGCGGCCTGGCTGGCGCGGCGCGCGGCCGTGCAGCGCGGCATGCACTGGCTGGACCGCGCCGCCGGCGCCATGTTCATCGCCTTCGGTGCGCGGCTCGCGCTCGCCGATCCCCCCTCACGCTAAGACTCCGGAGACGACGCCATGTCCATCACCCCCCAGGAAGCCCTGCAGCGCACCATCGAGAACCGCGAGATCTTCCACGACGAGATGCTCAAGATCATGCGGCTGATCATGAGCGGCGAGCTCTCGCCCGTGATGACCGCCGCGCTCATCACCGGCCTGCGCGTGAAGAAGGAGACCATCGGCGAGATCACCGCGGCCGCGCAGGTTATGCGCGAGTTCGCCACCAAGGTCCACGTGGCCGACCGCACCCACCTGGTCGACATCGTGGGCACCGGCGGCGACGGCTCGCACACCTTCAACATCTCCACCACCTCGATGTTCGTCGCCGCCGCGGCGGGCGCCAAGGTCAGCAAGCACGGCAACCGCAGCGTGTCCAGCAAGAGCGGCAGCGCCGACGTGCTGGAGGCGCTGGGCCTGAACATCATGCTGCCGCCCGAGGCCATCGCCCGCTGCATCGCGGAGGTCGGCATCGGCTTCATGTTCGCGCCCAGCCACCATCCGGCCATGAAGAACGTGGCAGCGGTGCGCAAGGAGCTCGGGGTGCGCACCATCTTCAACATCCTGGGGCCGCTGACCAATCCGGCCGGCGCGCCCAACATCCTCATGGGCGTGTTCCACCCGGACCTGGTCGGCATCCAGGTGCGCGCGCTGCAGCGCCTGGGCGCCGAGCATGCGGTGGTGGTCTACGGCCGCGACGGCATGGACGAAGTCAGCCTGGGCGCCGCCACTATGGTGGGCGAGCTGAAGGACGGCGAGATCACCGAGTACGAGATACACCCCGAGGATTTCGGCCTGCCCATGGCCAGCAACCGCACGCTGAAGGTGGAGACGCCGCAGGAGTCGCTCGCCATGCTGCGGCAGGTGCTGGACGACCAGGCTGGGCCGGCGCGCGACATCGTCGTCTTCAACGCCGGCGTCGCGCTGTATGCGGCCAACGTGGTGCCGGACATCGCCGAGGGCATCGCCCGTGCGCGCGCCGCGCTGGCATCCGGCGCCGCCCGCGCCAAGGTCGAACAGCTGGTGGCCCTGTCGCGGTCGCTGGGTGCCTGAGCCATGGCCGACATCCTGGACAAGATCGTCGCGGTCAAGCGCGAGGAGGTCGCGGCGGCGAAGAAGCGCCGGCCGCTGGAGGCCGTGCGCGAGGACGCGCTCGGCCGCGTGCTGACGCGCGATTTCGAGGGGGCGCTGCGCGCCAAGATAGCGGCGGGCCGGCCCGCGGTGATCGCCGAGGTGAAGAAGGCCAGCCCCAGCAAGGGCGTGATTCGCGAAGACTTCGTCCCCGCCGACATCGCCCAGAGCTACGCCGAGCACGGCGCGGCCTGCCTGTCGGTGCTGACCGACCGCCAGTTCTTCCAGGGCAGCGGCGAGTACCTGAAGCAGGCGCGGGCCTCGTGCGACCTGCCCGTGCTGCGCAAGGACTTCATGGTCGATCCCTACCAGGTGTACGAGGCGCGCGTGCTCGGCGCCGACTGCATCCTGCTGATCGCCGCCTGCCTGGCCGACGCGCAGATGGCGGAACTGGAAGCGGTGGCGCGCAGCCTCGACATGGCCGTGCTGGTGGAGGTGCACGACGGCGCGGAGCTGCAGCGCGCGCTGAAGCTCAGGACGCGGCTGGTCGGCATCAACAACCGCAACCTGCGCAGCTTCGAGGTCAGCCTGGCCACCACCCTGGACCTGCTGCCGCAGGTGCCGGCCGACCGCCTGCTGGTGACCGAATCGGGCATCGCCACGCCGGGCGACGTGCAGGCGATGCGCGCCGCGGGTGTCCATGCCTTCCTGGTGGGCGAGGCCTTCATGCGCTCGCCCGAACCGGGCGTGGCACTGGCGGCGCTGTTCGGCACGTGATGGCCGCGCGGCTGCAGGACTGGGCGCCGCAGCGCTGGCCGCTGGCCGAAGGCTGGCGGCCGGTGGTCGATGCCTTCCTGGCCAGCCCTGAAGGCGAGCGGCTGGCGGATTTCCTGCGCGCGCGGCTGGCAGCCGGCGCCGTCATCTATCCGCCGCATCCGCTGCGCGCGCTGGAGCTGACGCCCCTGGCCAGCGTCCACGCGGTGGTCCTGGGGCAGGACCCGTACCACGGGCCGGGCCAGGCCGAAGGGCTGGCCTTCTCGGTGGCCGACGGCGTGAAGCAGCCGCCATCGCTGAAGAACATCTTCAAGGAGCTGGGCTGCAATCCCGCCAGCGGCTCGCTCGCGGCCTGGGCGCGCCAGGGCGTGCTGCTGCTCAACACCTGCCTGACGGTGGAGGATGGCCAGCCCGCCAGCCACGCGAAGAAGGGCTGGGAAGCGCTGACCGACCGGCTGCTGGAACGGGTGGCGGCCGAGGCCTCGCCCTGCGTCTACCTGCTGTGGGGCGCGCATGCGCAGGCCAAGGCGCCGCTGGTGGAGCGCACGGCCGCGGCCCACGGGCGCGAGGTGCTGGTGCTGCAGGCCAACCATCCCTCGCCGCTGTCGGCGCGGCGGCCGCCCGTGCCCTTCCTCGGCTGCGGGCATTTCGCGCAGGCGCGGGCGTGGCTGCAGGCGCGCGGCGTCGACGGCGTCTTTGCCCTGTCCTGAGGACCGGCTAGCCGCGTGACTGACGCAGCAGGCGCGCCAGCCAGGGGCGAAAGCCCCGGCCCACCGAGCGTGGCGCCAGCCCCGGGTGCGGCACGTCCAGCCGGGTGTCGTCCAGGTAGTCGTGCCGGATGTCCACGGTGGCGCGCCGCCCCAGCGCCGGGTAGTGCGCCTCCAGCCACTCCCGCGCGGCGGCGCGGCCTGCCTCGAACAGCTGGCCGATCATCACGCCGTCGGCCGTCGCGCGGCTGGAGCCGGGGTAGGTCTCCAGCGCCGGGCCGCCGGCGATGCGGTGCACGCGCACGCTCTTGCAGCGCGCATGCGAGACGGCGCCCTCGGCCACCAGCCGGTTGATGAAGTCGATGGCCCGCATCTGCGTCAGCAGGCTGGCGTTGAAGGTCAGTTCGTTGATGCGGTCCAGGATCTCGGCGGAGGTCCGCGGCACGGCCGTGCGCTGCAGCGGGTTGATCTGCACCAGCACCAGGTCGGCGGTCTCGCATTCGCTGATGAGCGGGGCCAGCGCCGGGTTCACCGAATAGCCGCCGTCCCAGTAGGCCTCGCCGTCGATCTCCACCGCATGGAACAGCAGCGGCAGGCAGGCCGAGGCCAGCACCGCCCGGGCGTCCACCCGGCGCCCGCTGAACACCACCGCCTTGCCGGTGGTGACATGGGTGGCCGACACGAACACCTTCAGCCGGCGCTGCCCGGCGATGGCGGCGAAGTCGATCTCCTCTTCCAGCAGGCTGCGCAGCGGGTTGATGTCCAGCGGATTGCTCTGGTAGGGCGAGAACAGACCGGCCCAGGCGCCGCCCAGCAGGCTGCCGGGCGCCATTTCCGGCGGCAGGCCGCCCCACAGCATGCGCGTGACCTGGCGCTGCAGGGTGCCGAGGCTGCCCAGGGCCTGGATGCGCTGCCAGACGGCCGCCAGCCGCTCGCGTGCACCTTCGCGCGGGTCCCGTCCATGCGCCTCGGCCGCCGCCCAGCCCGCGGCCAGCGCGACGGCGTTGAGCGCCCCCGCGCTGGTGCCGCTGAGTCCCTCGAAGCCGAGCCGGCCGTCTTCCAGCAGGGCGTCCAGCACGCCCCAGGTGAAGGCCCCGTGGGAGCCGCCGCCCTGCAGGGCCAGGTTGAGCATGGGCATGGCCGCAGCCTAGCAACATTCATGCGCCGGGCCGTGACGGCGGCCGAAGCGAGGAAATATGCGATCTCGTCCGACATCGATGCGCCCGGCCGTAGGATCGTGCTATAGTCACGGGCTCGCCGGAGGGGTGCCCGAGTGGCTAAAGGGGGCAGACTGTAAATCTGTTGGCTTACGCCTACGCTGGTTCGAATCCAGCCTCCTCCACCAGCGAAGAGATAGAAGGGCCCGTCGGCATCAGCCGCCGGGCCGCGAGTTTGAAGAGTTAGTGGCAGCAGAAGGTGCCGTGAAGGCGGGAGTAGTTCAATGGTAGAACCTCAGCCTTCCAAGCTGATGACGCGGGTTCGATCCCCGTCTCCCGCTCCACTTGCTCAGTGAATTCGCCCATGTGGCTCAGTGGTAGAGCACTCCCTTGGTAAGGGAGAGGTCGCGGGTCCGATTCCCGCCATGGGCACCAAAGCACCAAGCGCGATAGGTTTTTTTCGGAGTCGAAAAAATGGCAAAAGGCAAATTCGAGCGGACCAAGCCGCACGTCAACGTGGGCACCATCGGCCACGTGGACCATGGCAAGACGACCCTGACGGCAGCGATCGCCACCGTGCTGGCGTCCAAGTTCGGTGGC
>JAEZKX010000290.1 GCA_023436025.1 Pseudomonadota bacterium
CCGCAGCGCGAATCGCGGCCGATGCCGCGCTCCGAGATGCTGCCGCAGCGCTGACCCAGGCGCAGGCAGGGCGGGGCGGCTGCGGCCCACCCCGGCGCTACTCGTCCCTGACCTGGTATTTCGCCGCCAGTTGCTGCTGCACCGAAGGCGGCACCGCTTCGTAGTGGCTGAAGGCGAGGGTGAAGCGGCCCTGCCCGCCGGTCAGCGCATTCAGGCGCGACTGGTAGGCCGCCAGCTCCGACAGCGGCGCCTGGGCCAGAACGGTGAAGGCGCCGGCGGCCGAGGCCTGGGTGCCGCTGACCTGCCCGCGGCGCGCCGCCAGGTCGCCGGTGATGTCGCCCATGCTCTGCTCGGGCGCGGCGATCTCGACGTCGACGATGGGCTCCAGCACCACCGGCCGCGCCGCCTGCACCGCGGCCACCAGGGCCTTGCGCCCGGCCTGCACGAAGGCGACCTCCTTGCTGTCGACCGTGTGGTGCTTGCCGTCGTACACCACCACCTTCAGGTCCACCACCGGATAGCCCGCCACCACGCCCTGTTCCATCGCCAGGCGCACGCCCTTTTCCACCGCCGGCATGAAGTTGTGCGGAATGGTGCCGCCCTTGACCTCGTCGACGAACTGGAAGCCGGCGCCGCGCGGCAGCGGCTCGATGCGCAGGAACACCTCGCCGAACTGGCCGGCGCCGCCGGTCTGCTTCTTGTGGCGGTGGTGGCCCTCGGCCGGCGCCGTCACCGTCTCGCGGTAGGCGACGCGCGGCGGGCGCGTCTCGACCTGGCAGTTGTGCACCTCCTGCAGGCGCTCCAGCAGCGTGCGCAGGTGCAGCTCGCCCAGGCCGTAGACCACCGTCTCGTTGGTCGTCGCCGCATGCTCCACGCGCAGGCAGGGATCTTCGCTCACCAGCTTCGCCAGGATGTCGTGCAGCCGCTGCTCGTCGCCGCGCCGCTTGGGCGCGATGGCCAGGCCGTGCACAGGAACCGGGAACTGCAGCGGCTTGAGGTGGATGTGCGCATCCTCGGCGGCGTCGTGCAGCACCGCGTCGTAGTGCAGCTCCTCCACCTTGGCGATGGCGCACAGATCGCCCGGCACCGCCTGGGCCACCTCCTTCAGCTCGCGTCCCTGCAGCATGAAGAGGTGGCCCACCTTGAAAGGGCGGCGGCCGTCGCCCACGTACAGCTGGCTGTCCCGTGTGATCGTGCCCTGGTGCACCCGCAGCACGCCCATCTTGCCCACGTAGGGATCCTGCGCGATCTTCCACACATGGGCCAGCACGTGGCGCCCGGCGTCCACCACCACCTGGATCGGCCGGGCGTCCGCGCCCTCGCCCTGCAGGAAGGCCGGCGGATTGCTTTCGGTCGGGTCGGGCAGCAGCTTTTCGATGACATCCAGCAGCTCGGGCACGCCGGCGCCGGTGCGGGCCGAGACGAAGCAGATCGGCACCAGGTGTCCTTCGCGCAGCGCCTGCTCCAGCGGCGCGTGCAGCTCGCGCGGGTCGACATCGCCCTCGTTGAGGTAGCGCTCCACCAGGGCGGCGTCCACCTCCACCACCTGCTCGACCAGCGCGCGGTGTGCCTGCTCGACCGACGAGAAGTCGGGCTGCGGCCCCTCGTCCGTCAACCGGTAGAAGCAGTCCAGCACGCGCTCGCCCTGCTGCGCCGGCAGGTTGACCGGCAGGCATTCCTTGCCGAAGGCCTGCTGGATGCGCGCCACCAGCGCCTGCAGGTCGACGCCCTGGGCGTCGATGCGGTTGACCACGATGATGCGGTCGCGCTCGCGCTGCGCAGCCCATTCCATCATGCGCACCGCCATCGGCTCGATGCCTGTGGCGGCATTGAGGACGATGGCGGCCGTCTCCACCGCCTCCAGCGCCGGCAGCGACTGGCCCAGGAAGTCGGGCGCCCCGGGCGTGTCGACCAGGTGGGTGGTGATGCCCTGGTGCGTGAAGTGCAGCAGCGAGGCGTTGAGCGAACGCAGCGCCTTCTTCTCCAGCGGATCGGCGTCCGAGACGGTGCTGCCCTTGTCGACGCTGCCGGGCGCGCCCAGCACGCCGGCCTTCCACAGCAGGGCCTCGGCCAGGCTGGTCTTGCCTGCGGCGCTGGGCCCGACCAGGGCCACCGTCCGGCGGGTTGCGATGTCGCGATGTGCTGCCACGGAACCCTCCACCAGGACTCGGGGGAGGACCATCCTACGGACGATGGCGTCGCGCCGCAACGGGCCCTTGCGGCCGGGCTGGCGGCCCGCGCGCCAGCCCATCCGCAAGGCGACCACGCCGGCCACGACGGCCGCCGTGCCCAGCGTCCGCAGCGCGTGAACGCTTCCTTCAGCAGCCAGGTGCCTCATGCGAGCGCGACCGCGCGGCGCCGCCAGCGTCTGGCGCGTCCTGGGCGAGTGCGATGGAGGTCGCCAGGTGGCAGCAGCACGGGCCAGGGAAGCGTCATGGCGCCGATCGCGTAGGCATGCGCCGCATCCTGCGGCAAAGCGGCCCCACGCCCAGCCGTTCCGCGCTAGCATGGATCGACCAAGCCGGGGAGACGCACCCAGTGGAGAGCAGCACCATCCATCCCGCCCTTGCCAGCCTGCGCAAGGCCGGCGCCACCAAGGTGAAGGTGGCGGTGAGCGACATCGACGGCGTGCTGCGCGGCAAGTACCTGCACGTCGATAAGTTCGAGGGCGCGGCCGCCGGCGGCTTCGGCTTCTGCGACGTGGTCCTGGGCTGGGACTGCCACGACGTCACCTACGACAACACCACGGTCACCGGCTGGCAGCACGGCTTTCCCGACGCGCTGGCGCGCATCGACCTGGACACCGCGCGCAACGTGCCCTGGGACAACGACGTGCCCTTCTTCCTGGGCGAGTTCGTCGATGCCGATGGCGGGCCGCATCCGCTGTGCCCGCGCCAGGCCCTCAAGCGCGTGCTGGCGCGCGCCGAGAAACTCGGCTTCCAGGTCATGGCGGGCATGGAGTTCGAGTGGTTCAACTTCCGCGAGACGCCGCACAGCTGGGCCGAGCGCAAGGGCGCGCCGCCGCAGCCCATCACCCCCGGCATGTTCGGCTACTCGCTGCTGCGCATGGCCGACAACCCCGGCTTCTTCAACGCGCTGATGGACGAGATGCTGGCCTTCGGCGTGCCCATCGAGGGCCTGCACACCGAAACCGGCCCTGGCGTCTACGAGGCCGCCATCGCCTTCTCGCCGGCGTTGGAGCAGGCCGACCGCGCCATCCTGTTCAAGACCGGCGCGCGCGAGATCGGCAAGCGCTTCGGCATCATGCCCAGCTTCATGGCCAAGTGGAGCCAGCAGTACCCGGGCTGCAGCGGCCACATCCACCAGAGCCTGTCGGACGGCAAGGCCAACCTGTTTTACGACGGCGACAGGCCGCGCCGCATGAGCGCGCTGTTCGAGAGCTACCTGGCCGGCCAGGTGGCCTGCATGATGGACTTCGG
Source organism: Pseudomonadota bacterium (assembly GCA_023436025.1). GTDB lineage: Bacteria > Pseudomonadota > Gammaproteobacteria > Burkholderiales > Burkholderiaceae_C > Ramlibacter. The sequence goes on from JAEZKX010000290.1 coordinate 3,441, forward strand.
CCCGCTGCTGTGGCCCACCGTCAACAGCTACAAGCGCCTGGTCGACGGCTTCTGGGCGCCGGTCAAGCCGACCTGGGGCATGGACAACCGCACGGCCAGCTTCCGGGTGCTGGCCGGCTCGCCCAAGGCGACCCGGCTGGAGACGCGCTGCCCCGGTTCCGATGTCAATCCCTATCTCGCCATGGCCGCCGTCATCGCCGCCGGCCTGCACGGCGTCGAGCAGGGGCTGAAGCTCACCGCGCCGCCCATCACGGGCACCAACCAGGGCGGCGAGGCCGTGCCGCGGGCGCCGCGCACGCTGATCGAGACCACCCGGGTGTTCCGCGCGTCCGAGGTCGCCCGCGACTGGCTGGGCGACACCTTCGTCGACCACTTCGCCGCCACCCGCGACTGGGAATGGCGCCAGTGGCAGGACGCGGTGACCGACTGGGAATTGAAGCGCTACTTCGAGATCATCTGATGGCCCTGTCCAGCTTTTCCTTTCCCACCGCCATCGCCTTCGGCCCCGGCGCCCGCAAGGAGGTGGCCGGCCACCTGCGCGCGCGGGGCCTGCGCCGGCCGCTGATCGTCACCGACCGCGCGCTGGCGGCGCTGCCGGTGCTGGCCGAGTTCCGCTCGCACCTGGGCGGCCTGGAGCTGGCGGTGTTCGACGGCGTCTTCGGCAACCCCACGGCCTCGCAGGTGATGGCAGGCGCCAGTGCCTACCGGGCCCACGATGCCGACTGCGTGATCGGCTTCGGCGGCGGCGCGGCGCTGGACGTCGCCAAGGTGGTCGGCGTCGCCGCCACCCACCCGGGCGACATCATCGAGTACGTCTGGGACCATCCCCGGGCGCGCGCCATCGACCAGCCGCTGCCGTACTTCGTGGCCCTGCCGACCACCGCCGGCACCGGCTCGGAGGTGGGCCGCTCCGCGGTGGTGAGCGAGGACGACAGCCACCTCAAGCGCGTGGTGTTCAGCCCGAAGATCCTGGCGCGCCAGGTGTTCGCCGACCCCGAGCTCACGCTGGCGCTGCCGCCGCACGTCACTGCGGCCACCGGCATGGACGCGCTCACCCACAACATCGAGAGCTACCTGTCGCCCGCCTACCACCCGCTGTGCGATGGCATCGCGCTGGAGGGCACGCGCATCGCGGCGCGCTCGCTGCTGCGGGCGGTGCAGCAACCCTCGGACATCGCCGCCCGCGGCGACATGATGATGGCCTCGATGATGGGCGCCATCGCCTTCCAGAAGGACCTGGGGGCGGTGCATGCCTGCGCCCATGCGCTGGGCGCCGTCTGCGACCTGCACCACGGCCTGGCCAACGCGCTGATGATCGACACGGTGCTGGCCTGGAACCACGAAGCGGTGCCGGAGAAGTTCGACGAGCTCGCGCACGTCTGCAAGGTGGCCGGTGGCGGCGCAGCGTTCGTGCCGTGGCTGCGCGCGCTGAAGCGCAGCGTCGGCATCGAGGGCTCCTTGTCGACGCATGGCGTGAAGCAGGAGCAGATCCCGCAGCTGGTGGAGATCGCGGTGAAGGACATCTGCCACCAGACGAACCCGCGGCCGGTGGCGGCGGCGGATTTCGAGCGCTTGTTCGGGGAGGCGATGTGACGAACTCGCGAGCTCTTCGTCGGGTGTGCTCGCGAAGCGAGCGCACCATCCCGCGGGAGCGGCTGCGCCGCAGGTGCGCTCGCTTCGCGAGCACGCCCTACCAGGTCCGCCTCCGCGGGGATGACGGGACATGACCCGCCTGCGCATCGGTATCTCCGCCTGCTTCTTCCATCCCGACGGCGAGCGCCAGGCGGCGCCGTCCAAGACCCTGCTGTGGATCGAGCAGTCCACCGCGCACTGGATCATGTCCGAGGGCGCGATGCCGGTCATGGTGCCGCCCTTCGTCGGCCAGACCTTTCGCGGCGGCGTCACGGTGCAGGACTATGCCGGGTGGCTCGACGGCATTGTCATGCACGGCGGCGTCGACGTCTGGCCCGGCAGCTACGGCGAGGAGCCGCTGCGTCCCGAGTGGCAGGGCGACCCGCTGCGCGACCGCTACGAGATCGAGCTGGTGCAGGCCTTCGTCGCCGCCGGCAAGCCGGTGTTCGGCATCTGCCGCGGCCTGCAGCTGATCAACGTAGCGCACGGCGGCACGCTCTACCAGGACATCAGCACGCAGAAGCCCGGCGCGCTGGTGCACCGCGACGCCGATGCCTACGACCTGAACTTCCACCAGGTCGAGATCCTGCCCGGCACCCGGCTGGCCGAGCTGCTGCCCCCCGGCCGCCACAAGATCAACAGCGTGCACCACCAGGGCGTGAAGGATCTCGCGCCCGGCTTCCGCGCCGAAGCCATCTCGCCCGACGACGGCGTCATCGAGGCCATTCGCCATGGCGGCGACCGCTGGGTCGCGGCCGTGCAGTGGCATCCGGAGTTCCACCGCCGCGACCTCGACGTGGTGGACGACACGCCGTTGCTGCGCGACTTCCTGGCCGCCGCCCGCGCCGCCCGCAAGGAATGAACACCCTCGCCATCCACAACCCCGCCGACGGCACCCTCATCACCACGCTGCCGGCCGACGATGCCGCCTCGGTCGCCGCCCAGGCCCAAGCCGCGCGTGCCGCCCAGCCGGCCTGGGC
>JAEZKX010000335.1 GCA_023436025.1 Pseudomonadota bacterium
CGGCGGCGGCGCGTCCACCACCACCCCGGCGGCCACCGCGCCCAGCCAGGAAGACCCGGCGCCGCCGGCCCGCGGCGCGGGCGGCATCCAGGGCCAGAACATCTTCGACGTGAAGCCCGAGGTGAAGCGCGACGCTTCCTCCGAGCCGGGCTACATGGAGCAGAACAACGCCCAGCGCAACGCGGTGCAGCCCGGCAACAACGCGCCCATGTGGCGGCAGGTGCAGGGCGGCATCACCGGCTACACGCCGCTGCCGTACCCCGAGGCGGGCAACCTGATCCAGGGCCAGGTGAAGTACCCCGGCTCGCGCCTCACCACCGCCGGCGAGGCCTGGCGCCAGGTGCGCAACAACTGGATCATTCCCTACGGCGGCGCGCTGCTGGTGATCATCCTCGTGGCGCTGGCGATCTTCTACTTCGCCAAGGGACCGATGGGCCATGCCGACGGCCGCGCGGGCGGGCGGCGCATCGAGCGCTTCACTCCGTTCGAGCGCGCCGCGCACTGGACCAACGCCGTCGCCTTCTGCGTTCTGGCCATCTCCGGCATCGTCATGGCCTTCGGCAAGTTCTTCCTGCTGCCGCTCATGGGCCAGACGCTGTTCGGCTTCCTCTCGTACGTGCTGAAGACGCTGCACAACTTCGTCGGCCCGCTGTTCGTGGTGTCGCTGGCCGTCATCATCGTGACCTTCGTGCGCGACAACCTGCCGCAGCGCGGCGACCTCGCCTGGCTGCTGCGCCTGGGCGGCGTGCTGGGCAAGGAGGAGGCGCCGTCGCACCGCTTCAATGCCGGCGAGAAGGGCCTGTTCTGGGTGGGCAACCTGCTGCTGGGCGCCATCGTCATCGCCTCCGGCCTGTTCCTCGACAAGCTGCTGCCCGCGGTGAGCTACGAGCGCGCCAACATGCAGGTGGCGCACATGGTGCACGCCGTCGCGGCGGTGCTGATGATGGCGATGCTGATGTTCCACATCTACATGGGCACGGTCGGCATGCGCGGTGCCTACCGCGCCATGCGCGAGGGCTATGTCGACGACGCCTGGGCGAAGGAGCACCACGCCTACTGGTACGAGGACATCCAGTCCGGCAAGATCCCGGCGCAGCGCAGCAGTGCGGCGCCCGTGATCGTGGACGACACCCGTTCGGTACGTCCCATCTGAGGAGAACAAGCATGAAGTTCCGACTCGCCGCCTGCGCCGTCGCCTGCCTCGCCGCAGGTGCCGCGCTGGCCAAGCTGCCGACGCCGGTGCTGGACGACGCGGCCAAGGCCAAGGCCGCCGAAGCCGCCGCCAAGACGGCCTGGCAGGCCAAGGTGGACGCCTACCAGCTGTGCAAGGCGCAAGACCGCGTGGCCGCCTACTACCGCAAGACCGCGGCCATCAAGCCGGCCGTCGCCACGCCTGCCGCCACCTCGGTCCCGACGCCCGCCCTGCCCGCCACGGCGGCAGCAGCCACGGCGGCTGCGGCCACGCCCGCGAACAGCAGCAATCCCACCACCGCCTCCCAGGGCGGCGGCACCCCGGCCACGGCCGCGCCGCCTACGCTGGCCGCCTGCACCGACCCCGGCCCCTTCGCCTACACGCCACCTGCGCAGAAGCCGCTGGAGGCCTCCGGCGCGCATTCGCCGCCCGCCACCGCCTCCAGCCCGCCGAGCGTGCGCGCCGAGTCGGCGACCATGACCCCGGCCAAGCCTTCGACGACGGCCCCGGCCAAGCCCTGATCCGCAGGGTGTGCCCGCGGCAAGCGCACCGTGCCGCCGCGGGGCCCGGATTCCGGCAGGGTGCGCTTGCGCCAGTGAGCGCACCATGCCCCGGGGCGGCCTGCGCACGCGGTGCGCTGCGCGCGCACACCCCAGGCGCAGGCACGTTCCCCGACGCGGCAGGACGCCGTCCCGTGGTTTGCTGTAGCCTTCTCCCATGCCTTTCCTCACCCAGGCGAGCGCTCCCCTCACCCGCACCGTCGAGGTCGTCAATGCGCACGGCGAGCACGAGACCATCGCGATCCCGGCGGAGCGGGCGCTCACCGTCTACGTCGACAAGCGCGAAATCGTCACCTTGATGACGCTGGGCACGCACCCGGAATGGCTGGTGCTGGGCTACCTGCGCAACCAGCGGCTGGTCACGCGGCTGGAAGACGTGGTCTCCGTCACCGTCGACTGGGACGTCGGCGCTGCCGCGGTGCTGACCCACGGGGGCGTGGCCGACATCGAGGCCCGCACGGCCCGGCGGGTGGTCACCACCGGTTGCGGGCAGGGCAGCGTGTTCGGCGGCCTGATGGACGAACTCGACGCCATCCACCTGCCGCCAGCGGTGCTGACGCAGGCCCAGCTCTATGCCATCGTCAACGCGATCCGGGTCCAGGAGAGCACGTACAAGTCGGCCGGCTCGGTGCATGCCTGCGCCCTGTTCGAGGGCGAGGCCATGCGCCTGTTCGTCGAAGATGTGGGCCGCCACAACGCCATCGACACCATCGCCGGCTGGATGTGGCTGCAGGACGGCGACACGCCGCCGCCGCCCGCGCCCGGCGCGCCGCGCGTGTTCTACACGACGGGGCGCCTCACCAGCGAGATGGTGATCAAGTCGGCCCAGATGGGCGTGGCCCTGGTCATCTCGCGCAGCGGCATCACGCAGATGGGCTATGAGCTGGCCGAGCGGCTGGGCCTGTGCACCGTCGGCCGCGCCACCGGCAAGCATTTCCTCTGCTACACGGCGCCCGACCGCCTGCGGCTGCAGCCCGAGCTGGCCGGGCCGCGTCTGCGCAGCGCGGGCGGATCCGGAACCTGACCTGCGGCGCCCGGGGTTGGGGCTGGAGGCTGGAGGCTGGAGGCTGGAGGCTGGAGGCCCAACGCCCAACGCCCAACGCCCAACGCCCAACGCCCGAGGCCCGAGGCCCGAGGCCCGAGGCCCGAGGCCCGAGG
>JAEZKX010000353.1 GCA_023436025.1 Pseudomonadota bacterium
GGCCCGCGCCAGGTCGCCAGCGGCGAGCGCGTCGCGCATGCGGCCGGCGCAGTCGGCCAGGAAGCTCGCCAGCAGCACGGCGGCCACCTCGGGGGCGTTGGCCAGGTCGGGCTGGTCGGCCAGCGCCGGCACGCCGATGGCGTCGCCGTACTTGCGGTAGTTGTAGGCGCCGGTCAGCTGCACGAAGCCGCGGCCACGGTAGCGGGCGCCGTCGCCCGGCTGGCGGTTGCCCACCTTGTCGCCGGCGGAGGTGCCGGGCTCGTAGGCGCTGAACGGCGCCTTGCCGGGCACGGTGTTGTACTTCGACGGGTATTCGGCGATCGGCACGAAGCCGGCGGTCTCGGCGCGGATGGTGCCCAGGGCCCCCACCACCAGCGCCCGGTCGGTGAGGCCCAGCGCCTCGAGGGCGTCGGTCACGTAGGGCAGGTAGCGCACGATGTTCGAGGGTTTGGTCTGCGGGAACAGCACCCGCACCGCAGCCAGGTCGGGCTTGACCGCCAGCGGCACCGGCGGCCGCAGCCCCAGCAGGCCCAGGCAACGCGGCCCCGCGATGCCGTCGGCGATGAGGCCGCTGCCCGACTGCCAGCGCCGCAAGGCGGCCTGGGTGTCGGCGTCGAAGCCGTCGCCGCCGGCCAGCCCGGGGTAGCTGGCCGCCTCGGCCGCCAGCGCCTGCGCCAGCGCACGCTTCAGGCGCGCCACGCCTTCGCCGCTGTCGCCGCGCATCATCAGGATTCCGCTTGCCATGCGCGCCTCCTTGCCTGGGATGCGGCCATCGTGGACCCGCCGTGCAGGCGGCGCCACCCCAAATGGCGGACGGCCGGCGGCGAAGGTGAATGGATCACTTTTCAGCCGGCAATGGACGAGTCGCCGGGAACGCTGGCTCTTCCTAGACTTCCGCCCATCAACGAAGGAGGTCTTCCCATGTACGCCACCCAGGAACGGCAGCAGCCCATTCTCTCGATCTACGGCCACCCGGCGGACACCGCGCTGGACGCGCTGGCCTGGCGCGTGCTGGAGGAGATCGACTACGGCCTGATCCTGGTCAGCCCGGACGGCGTCGTGCAGCATGCCAACCGGCTGGGCCGGCAGGAGCTGGCGCAGGCGCGCTACCTGGCGCAGGAAGAAGGCAAGCTGGCCGGAACCGGTCCCACGCAGACCGAGGACCTCGCCCGTGCCGTCCGCGCCGCCGCCCAGGGCCGCCGCCAGATGCTGGCGCTGCGCAACGGCGACGCCACCCTGCACGTGGCCTGCGTGCCGCTGGTGCAGAACTGGGAAAGCGACGCCGGCTCCGTGCTGCTGATGCTGGCGCGCCAGACCGGCACCAAGAACCTCAACGTCACCTTCTTCGCCCGCGCCCACGGCCTGACGCCGGCCGAGGAAGCGGTGCTCAAGGCCCTGTGCGAAGGCCTGGACGTGCGCGAGATCGCCGCCGCCAACGGCGTCACCGAGTACACGGTGCGCACCCAGGTCCGCTCGCTGCGCGACAAGACCGGGATCAACAGCATGCGCCTGCTGGTGCAGCGCGTGGCCTCGCTGCCGCCGGTGGTGCCCATGAATCTGACCGTCCGGGCTCCGGCCGTCGCACAATCGGAGGCGTGACGCCTCCGCAACGCACCACGGCCTCCGCCCCTTCCTTCGCGCCCGCCGCGCCAGCGGCGGGCACGCTGCCGCCGCCCGGCACGCTCGAAACCCACCATACCGACGCCCTCGCCGCCCGCGGCACGCTGCGCAACTACCGGCGCGGCATGCTGCTGATCCAGGAAGGCGACATCGGCGACACGCTGTACATCGTGCGCTCCGGCCGCCTGCGCGCCTTCGCGGCCGACCCCAAGGGCAAGGAGATCACGCTCGGCCTCTACGGCGCGGGCGAATACGTCGGCGAGATGTCGCTCGACGGCGGTCCGCGCTCGGCCAACGTCGAGACCCTGGAAGCGACGACCTGTGCGGTGATCACCCGCGAGCAGTTGCTCGGCTACATCGCCGAGGAGCCGGCGTTCGCGCTGGAGATGATGGCCCGCCTGATCCGGCGCGCCCGCCTGGCCACCGAGAGCACCCGCAGCCTGGCGCTGATCGACGTCTACGGGCGCGCCAAGCGCCTGCTGGAGCAGCTGGCCGGCCCGCCCGACGCCGAGGGCCGGCGCGTGCTGGCCGAGCGCATGACCCACCAGCAGATCGCCAGCCACCTGGCCTGCTCGCGCGAGATGGTGAGCCGGCTGATGAAGGACCTGGAAATCGGCGGCTACGTCGGCAAGCGCGACGGCCACATCGTGCTGATGAAGTCGCTGCCTTCGCGCTGGTGACGTGGGCCGCCGAGCAGCCGGAGGCGGACAGCCGCAGGCGGACAGCCGGAGGCAGAGGTCGCAAAGTTTACGCAGAGATCGCAAAAGAAAACCAATTCAGTCAGTGGTGAGGAGAACCACTTCCTGGGCTGTCGCTGGCATCCGCCGCGTCCGCTGCCCCGCGCAGCGATCGGCCCAAACGTCGGCGAGCGCGACGGAGGTATCGCCCTGCTCAAGTCGCTGCCTCCGCGGTGGTGGCGTGAGCCACTGGGCAGCCGAAGGCGCACAGCGGGACGCCTCGCAAAGTTTACGCAGAGCGCGCCAAAAGAAGACCAATGAAGTAAGTGGCGAGGAGAACACTTCCTGGGCTGTTCTTTCGCGTCCTCTGCGTAAACTTCGCGTTCTCTGCGTCCGGTATTCGCCTTCCCCGACCAGCGACAATCCCCGCATGCAGTCCGAATTGCCGCCGCTCGAAACCGAACTCCCGCCCGAAGCCCTGCGCGTGCTGTCGCGCGCCCGCCGCCTGACCACGCCGTGCGGCGATGGCGAGATGGTGTGGCATGCCTGGGGGGAAGGCGAGCCGCTGGTGCTGCTGCACGGGGGCAGCGGCAGCTGGACCCACTGGGTGCGCAACGTCGACGCCTTGGCCGCCGCCGGCCGGCGCGTGCTGGCGGCCGACCTGCCCGGGTGCGGCGACTCGGCGCGGCCGCCGGGCAACCAGGATGCCGACGGCATCGTCCCGGTGGTGGAGCAAGGCGTGCGCCTGCTGGCCGGTGACCGGCCGGTGGACTTCGCCGGCTTCTCCTTCGGCGGCCTGGTCTCGGGCCTGCTCGCCTCGGCCCACCCGCAACGCGTGAAGCGCCTGGTGCTGATGGGCGCGCCCGCGCTCGGACTGCGCGATCGCCGCCCGCCGGTGGCCAACTGGCGCGACGCGCCCGACGATGCGGCGCGCGAGGCCGCGCACCGCAAGAACCTGTCGGTGTGGATGCTGCACCGCCCCGAATCGATCGACGCCTACGCCGTGGCCCTGCACGCCGCCAACGTGCGGCGCGACCGCCTGCTCAAGCGCCGGCTGGCGATGACGGACATCCTGGCGAAGAAGCTGCCCACGCTGCAGTGCCCGGTGGCCGCCGTCTACGGCGCGCTGGATGGCCTCAACGTCGGCCACATCGACCAGCTGGAGCCGCGCTTCCGCCTGGCTGCGGGCTTTCGCGAGCTGGTGATGGTGCCGGGTGCCGGCCACTGGCTGCAGTACGAAGAGGCCGACGCCACCAACCGCGCGCTCCTGCGCCTGCTGCCGTAGGCCGCATTGTCAAAGCGGGCCTACAAGGCCCGCCGGGTCCCCGTCCTAAGCTGGATCCAAAGCGCGTTGTGCGCAAGGAGACCCCAATGGCTGAACAGAAAGACCGCATCGACCTCACCGACAAGGCGGCGTGCGAGAGCTGGGTGCGCAAGCTGAACATCACCCACGAGCAGTTGCGCGAGGCGGTGGGCGCCGTCGGCGCCGATCCGGCGGAAGTCGAGATGCACCTGAAGGGCTCGAAGGCGACCACCAACCAGGAGAAGACGCAGCAGGCGGGCAAGGACAAGCCCGCCTGAGCCCGCGGGCGCCACCGCGCGCGGCTTTCAGCCCAGCGCCTGCCCCAGGCGCGCCACGCCTTCGTCGATCTTCTGCACATCCGCCGTCGCGAACGACAGGCGCAGCGTGCTGAGGTCCGGGTCCTGCGCGAAGAAGGGCGCGCCCGGGACGAAGGCCACGCCCTTGTCGATGGCGCGCTTGGCGAAGACGTTGGCGTCGCGGACCTTGCCGCCGGCGCCGGTCAGCCTGGCCCAGAAGAACAGCCCGCCCTTGGGCGCGGTGAAGGCGATGGCATCACCCAGTTCGCGCTGCAGGGCCTGGGCCATGGCGCCCGCCCGCTCGGCGTACTTGCGACGCACGAAGGCCAGGGTGTCGGGCATGCGGCCGCTCCTGAGGTACTGCGCGGCCGTCGCCTGGGCGAAGGTGCTGGTGTGGGCGTCGCTGAACTGCTTGCACATCGTGGCCCTGGCCAGCAGCTCGGACTGGGCCACGAGCCAGCCCACCCGCAGGCCGGGGCTCAGCACCTTGCTCATGCTGCCGCAGTGGGCGATCCATTCGCGGCTGCCCGGCAGTTCCTTCGACAGCGCCAGCAGGCTGGGCGGCGGCGCCTCTCCGAAGTAGAGGTCGCCATAGGGATCGTCCTCGACGACCAGCGTGCCGTACTGCACGGCCAGCTCCAGGATGCGGCGGCGGCGCTCCAGCGACAACAGCGCCCCGCTGGGGTTGCCGAAGGTGGGGATGAGGTAGACGAACTTGGGCTGGTGCTGCACGATGAGCTGCTCCAGCCGGTCGACCTGCACGCCCTGGGCGTCGACCGGCGCGCTCACCACCTCGGCCCCATAGAGGCGGAAACACTGGATGGTGGCCAGGAAGGTCGGGCCTTCCACGATGACCTTGTCGCCGGGGCTGATCATGGTCTTGCCGATCAGGTCCAGCGCCTGCTGGCTGCCGGTGGTGACGATCAGGTTGCCACCCTCGATCTCGCTGACGCCCTTGCCGCGCATGAAGGCGGCCAGCTGGGTGCGCAGGGGTTCGTAACCTTCGGTGGCGCCGTATTGCAGGGCGCCGCCAGGCTCCTCGTCCAGGACGCGGGCCGCGGCCTGCTTCAGGCCTTCGACGTCGAACATCGCGGAATCGGGAAAGCCGCCGGCGAAACTGATGATGCCGGGCTTGCCCAGCAGCTTGAACAGCTCGCGGATGGCGGAGGTTTCGACGTTGTCGAGGCGGGAGGCGAATTGCAGCGGCATGGCGATTTCTCGGCGTTGGAACGCCGATTCTGACGCATGCGGCGCGGGGCCTCCCGGGGCGGCCGGTTGGACCGGCTTGTGCCCCATCCACCCCGCGGCTCCAGGCCCTAGCGACTCGGCTTGTCCCGCTCCGGCACGCCACGCACCCCGGACCCGCGCGCGCCCTCCTCCGGTTCGGGCGGCTTGCGCAGGTCCAGGCTGCGCTGCTCGCCCCAGCCTTGCGAGGACGCCAGGGTCGGCGAAGCCATGGCGCGCTCGCGCGGCAGCTCGCTTTCCGCGCCCGGGTCGTGGTCGCGGCTTGCGCCCATGTCGGCGCGCGCGGTGCCGAAACTGCGCTCCATGTCGGTGGTCATGCCCGTCATGGTCATCTGCCGGTCGACCACGATGTCGCGCAGCGGCTGCTGGTCCCGCCGGTGCATGCGTTGCAGCGCGCCGGCTTCCATGCCGTGCAGGATGGCCTGGGCACGCTCGCCTTCGGCGTCGCTCTGGCCATCGACCACCACGACGCAATGGCCGCGCTCGACGGCGGCCGCGTAGGTGTCGCCGTGGCGGGCGGCGTCGTCGAGGCCGAACAGGCGGCCGAAGAAATCACCCAGGCGCGCCACGCGGCTGCGGTCCACCGCGACCTCACGCTCCAGGCCGTCCCAGGCGTCGTTCTGCTGCGGCTGCACCGGGCTGCCGTCGGCGTGGCGGTATTCCAGGTGGACGTCGCGGCGATCGAAGCCGGCCTCGACCAGCCGCTCCACGGCCTGCTCGGCCTGGCGGCGGTCTTCGAAGGTGCAGATGGCGGTGTGCATGCGTGTTTCTCCTTGGGTCGAAGTCTTCACTGCATGTTGGGACCTGCGCGCGAACGCGGCGTCGGCCCGCCGACGCGGGGCGGGTAGTCCCGGACCTACGGCCTCGGTCCGCGCGCGGCGGGTGCACCCGCGAACCAGGGCGCCGCCCGCAGGCGGCAAGCCCCCCGATCCGGACCGATTAGAAGCCGGCGGCGAGGCCGTCGCGCCGGCTGTCGGAGGCGGCGACGTAGCCTTCCACCTTGGGATCGCCCATGCGCCAGATGAACTGGCCGGCGCCGAAGTCCTGGTAGCTGTCGTGCAGCACCTCGATGCGGTGGCCGCGTGCCTGGAGTTCCTGCACGGTGGCCGCATCCATCTGCTGTTCCACGTTCAGCTCCAGGCCGGCGTTGAAGCGCCAGCGCGGCGCGTCCAGCGCCGCCTGCGGGCTCTGGTGGTAGTCGATCATGCGCACCAGCGTCTGCAGGTGGCCCTGCGGCTGCATGTTGCCGCCCATCACGCCGAAGCTCATCACGGGCGCGCCGTCCTGTGTCAGGAACGCGGGGATGATGGTGTGGAAAGGCCGCTTGCCCGGCGCCACCTGGTTGGGACCCGGGCGCAGGCTGAAGCCGTGGCCGCGGTTCTGCAGGCTGATGCCGAAGGTGGGCTCCACGCAGCCGGAACCGAAGCCCATGAAGTTGCTCTGGATGAAGCTGACCATCATGCCGTTCTCGTCGGCCGCGGTCAGGTAGATGGTGCCGCCCTTCGCGATCTCGCCATGTTCGAAGTGCTGCGCCCGCTTCATGTCGATCTGCCTGGCGCGGCTGGCCAGGTAGGCGGTGTCCAGCATCTGCTCGGTGCTGACCTCCATGGCCGAACGTTCCGCGACATGGCGGTAGACGTCGGCGAAGGCGAGCTTCATCGCCTCGATCTGCACGTGCTGCGAGTCGGCGCCGTCCACGCGCATGCCGGCGATGTCGAACTGCTCGACGATGCCCAGCGCCATCAGCGCCGCGATACCCTGGCCATTGGGCGGGATCTCGTGCACGGTGTAGCCGCGGTAGTCGCGGGCGATGGGCGTGACCCACTCGGGCTTGAACGCGGCCAGGTCGGCCACGGTGTGCGCGCCGCCCAGCTCCTTGCTGAAGCGCGCCAGCGCCTCGGCGATCTCGCCTTCGTAGAAAGCCTGGCCCCGGGTTTCGGCGATCAGGCGCAGCGCCCGCGCCGCGGCCGGGAAGCGGAACAGCTCGCCCACCCGGGGCGCGCGCTGCCACGGCAGGAAGCTCTGCGCGAAGCCGGGCTGGTCGCCGATCTCGTGCGTCGCGGCCTCCCACTTGTTCTGCACCACCACCGGCAGCAGGTAGCCGCGCTCGGCGATCTCGATGGCCGGCTCCAGCAGGTCGGCGAAGGGCAGCTCGCCGTAGCGCTCGGACAGGGCCACCCAGGTGCCCACGGCGCCGGGGATGGTCACCGAGTCGATGCCGCGCTTGGGCGGCTTCTCGCCGGCGCCGTACTTGCGCGAGAAGTACTCCGGCGTCCAGCCCGCCGGCGCCGGGCCCGAGCCGTTGATGCCCTGCAGGTGCTTGCCGTCCCACAGGATGGCGAAGGCGTCGCTGCCCAGGCCGTTGCTGACCGGCTCGACGATGGTCATGGCGGCGGCGCAGGCGATGGCCGCGTCGACCGCGTTGCCGCCTTTCCACAGCATGCGCAGGCCGGCCTGCGAGGCCAGCGGGTGCGAGGTGGACACGGCATTGCGGGCGAAGACGGGGATGCGCGTCGTCGGATAGGGGTTGGCGTAGTCGAACTGCTTCATGAACTTCAGTCGGAGGTGAGCTTGCGCTCGGTGATGATCTTCTTCCACTTGGCGCGGTCGGCGTCCGCCAGGGCGGCGAACTGCTGGGGCGTGCCGCCGGCCGGCTCGATGCCCAGGCGGGCGAGCCGCTCCTTGACCTCGGGGTCCTGCAGCGCCTGGTTGACGGCGGTGTTGACACGGGCCACCAGGTCGGCCGGCAGGCCCTTGGGGCCGTACAGGCCGAACCAGGTCACGGAGTCGAAGCCGGGGATGGTGTCGGACACCGGCGGCAGGTCGGGCAGCAGGGGCGAGCGCCTCGGGCTGGTGATGCCCAGCGCGCGCAGCCGGCCTTCGCGCACGTGCGGCAGCCCACTGGGCAGCGAGTCGAACAGCACGTCGACCTTGCCGCTGGCCAGGTCAGGGATCGCCAGGGCCGTGCCCTTGTACGGGATGTGGACCAGGAACAGCGCGGCCTGCGCCTTGAAGTATTCCGCCGTCAGGTGGACGATGGTGCCGTTGCCGCTGCTGGCGTAGTTCAGCTTGCCCGGATTGCGGCGGGCGTAATCCACCCACTCCTTCACCGTCCGCGCTGGCGCCGAGTTGGGCACCAGCATGATGCTGGGCGCGTTGCCGACATGCGCGATGGGCGTGAAGTCGGCCACCGCGTCGTAGGGCAGCCTGGCCGTGCCGAAGCTCGGGCCGATGCTGTGGGTGCTGCTGGTGGCCAGCAGCAGCGTGTAGCCATCGGCCGGCGCCTTGGCCACCAGGTCGGAGCCGATGCTGCCGCCAGCGCCCGGCTTGTTGTCCACCACCACCGTCTGGCCGATGCGCTCGGACAGCTTCTGCGACACGGCGCGGGCCAAGATGTCGGTGGCGCCGCCGGCCGGGAACGGCACCACCAGCCGGATCGCGCGGGCGGGGTAGCCCTGGGCGTGGGCGGTGGCGCCGAACAGCGCGGCCATGGCCAGCAGGGCACAGGCGAAGGTCTTGCGTTGCATCGCCAGATCATAGGAAGGCCGACGCACAAGCCCAAGCGAATCTTTCTTTAGCGAAGCTAAAGCCCTGCTTTAGCATGGCGGCATGCCCGGCATCCGCCTGTTCAAGACCTTCTGCGCCGTCGCCAGCGAGGGCAGCTTCGCCGCCGCCGCCGCCCGCGTGGCGCTCACCCAGGCCGCGGTGGGCCAGCAGATGCGGGCGCTGGAGGCGCAGCTGCGGCGGCCACTGTTCGAGCGGCAGGGCAAGTCGGTGGTCCTCAACGAGGCCGGCCGGGCGCTGCTGCCCCAGGCGCGCAAGCTGCTCGCGCTGCACGAACAACTGCTGGCGCCCCAGGCCGCGCAGGACGGCATGGCCGGCACCGTGCACCTCGGGGCGGTGGTGTCGGCGGTGCGGCCGCTGGTGCAGGCCACGCTGGCGCTCAAGGCGCGGCACCCGCAGCTGGACCTGCACGTGTCGGCGGCCAAGTCGATGGAACTGCTGGAACGCGTGCAGGCCGGCGCCCTGGACGCCGGCCTCGTCGTGCGCGACGCCGGCCTGCATCCGGACCTCGCCTGGACCGCGCTGTACGACGAGCCCATGGTGCTGCTGGCGCCGCGCGCCGTGGAAGCGGCGTCCCCGCGCGAACTCCTGCGGCAACAGCCCTTCATCCGCTTCGACCGGGCCCAGCACACCGGGCGGCTGGTCGAGCGCACCCTGCGCCGCCTGCGCGTCAAGCCGCGCGAAATCCTGGAGCTCAATGCCCTGGAGAGCATGGTCGAGCTGGTCCGCTCGGGACTGGGGGTGGCGGTCGTGCCCTTGCTGCACCATGCCAACTGGGCCGGCGATGCGCGGCTTCGGGTACTGGAACTGCCCGGCGCCGACCGGCGCCGCATCGGCATCGCGCAGCGGCGCGACACCGCCAAGCCGGCGCTGCTGGCGGCCGTGGCGCGTGAACTGCAGGTTCGCCTGCCCTGAGCCTGGCCGGGCCGGCGCGGCCGTGGCCGGCACGCCATGCGGCCCGAGCCTGCTCCATCCGGTCCCTCGCCACCCGCTCGCGCCCGCCGAGGCGACGCGCGCGCAGCGCGCCCGTCGCAGGCCATGCGGGCGTCCCATGACTCAGATCAAGACCCGCGCCGGGGCTCGCCATCCAACTCATCAGTACGGCCTACAATCGCGTCACCGGCCTCCACGGCCGCGCACACCGCCGGCAGGATCACGCGACCGACCGGTGGGTTTCCTCCTCCGCGTGCACATCTCCCGCAGGTTTCCCGTTGTCCCTGGATCAGAAGTTCAACCAAGTCCTCTCCACCATTCCCGAATGCCTCGCCGGCGGCTACGTCGACATTGCCTCCGGCATGCTGCTGACCGTCAAGACGGTCGATTCGCACCCGCAGGAAGTGATCGGCCTGGTGGCCGCCGCCACCGCTGACCTGTTCGCGGGCCAGAACATCTCCACCATCGAGAAGATGTTCCGCCGCGCACGCGGCATCCAGGACGACGGCCAGCACTACTTCCAGGAGATCATCGTCAACAGCGACAACCTCCTGCACATCTTCATCCGCGGCAAGCGCTATCCCGACTACGTCAGCGTCTTCGTGTGCCGCAAGTCGGCCAACCTGGGCATGGCCCTGACCAAGGCCCGGATCGCGATTCCCGAGATCGAAGCCGCGGTCTGAGATGCAGCGCCCCGACGACGCCGCTGCGCTCGCACTGGATGGCTTCGGCGTGCTGTTCGGGCGCAACGTGGTGCTCGCCGGCCTGCAAGCCACGCTGCCCGCCCAGGGCATCGACGTCCTGATGGGTCCGGTGCGAACCGGCAAGTCGACGCTGATGCGCTCCCTGTGCGGGCTCAACGACGCCACCCGCCTGTTCCGCCAGTGGGGCAGCGCCCGCATGCACGGCCGCCCGGTCGCGGGCGACTGGCGCCCGCGCCTGGTCCAGCAACATGCGGCGATGCTGAACATGCCGGTGCACCAGGCCGTGCTGCACCATGTGCCGCGCGAGGGCGAGCGCTCGGCCGCGCAGCGCCGTGCCCAGGCCGAGGAACTGCTCGTCTCGCACGGGCTGGAGCAACTGGCTGCCACGCTCGACGCTCCGCTGCTGTCCCTGCCGCAGGAGGGACAGCGCATGCTCCACATCGCGGCCCAGGTGGCCGCGCAGCCGCCGCTGCTGTTCGTGGACGAGCCGACCTTCGGCCTGGACGACGCGGCGGCAGAGCGCCTGGTGGAGTGGCTGCGGCAGCTGGGCCGCACGACCCGGCTGGTGGTCGCCCTGCACCACCAGCGGCAGGCCCGGCGCCTGGCCGACCGCATCCTCCTGCTGGGCGGCGGCTACGTGCTGGCGCACCAGGCGACCGAGGACTTCTTCACCCGGCCCTGCAGCGAACTGGTGGCGCACTTCGTGCGCTCCGGAAGCCTGCCGCTGCCCTCGCCCAGTGCGGCGGCGGCCGACGTGGAAGGCACGGCCGCCAGCGACCTGCCCGCGGCCGCGCGAGCGGCGTTGCGCGACATGCTGCAGATGCTGGCGACCGAAGACCAGGCGGCGGCCGCGAACCGGGAGCCGTCGCCCCATCCGGCGCGGGGCGCCTCTGCGGTGGGCGCCCCTGCGGTGGGCGCCGATGCCGCATCTGCTGCCCGTGCCGTGTCCAGCGCGGCCGCGCGGCCCATCGCGCAGCCGGTGCATGGCACGCTTGCCACGCCTGCCGGGCCTGCCGCGCCTGGTACGCCTGGTACGCCTGGTACGCCTGGAACGCCTGGTACGCCTGGTACGCCTGGTACGCCTGGTACGCCTGGT
>JAEZKX010000405.1 GCA_023436025.1 Pseudomonadota bacterium
CTGGTGGCCGGCCCCATCGCCGCCGTGCCCGCCAACGCGGATCCTTCGCAGGTCGTGGTGCTGTTCGCGCCGGGCGTCAGCGGCAGCGCCGCCTTCAACGCGCTGGCGGCGGCGGATGCGCGCGTGCTGTGGGCGGACCGATCCGGCGGCCTGTGGGCGGTGCGCATGCCCGATCCGGCGGCGGCGGCGGGCCTCTACCGCAAGGGCGCACTGCTGGTGAGCAGCAGTTCCTTCGCCCTGGGCTGCCTGGGCTGGACTACGCCGCGCTGATACCCAGCCGCGCCGGGCTGGCGAAGGAGCCGGCGCGTGGCGTGCGCGGCGCCGCCTCGTCCTCGCTGGAATAGATGCCGCAGCCCACCACCACCTCGCCGACGCGTTCGAAGTACATCGACTTCGGGGCGACACGTCCGGTGCGCGGGTTGCGCATGCGGTAGTCGCACCAACCCGAGCCGCTGGTGCGCGCGATCTCGAGCAACTCGCGGGTGAACAGGCGGCCGTCGACGTCGCGGATGTCCATGTCGTTGCTGCCCACGCTGGCCGGGTCGGGCGCGAAGGCGAGCCGGGTGCCCTGGAAGTCCAGCACCACCAGGTAATCCTCGTCGTGGACGAACGCGCCGTTGCGGTCCATGAAGTCGCGGCAGGCCCGCTGCACGCCGTGCTTGCGCAGGTGGCGCGCGCCCTTCTGCACCAGTTGCACCACGCGGCCGCGCTCCTGCGAGCGATCGGTCTTGAAGCGGCCGATGCCCTCCAGCATGCGCGCGGCCTCCTGCTGCAGGGCGGCCGCGCCGCTGGCGGCTTCCTCCACCAGCGCGGCGTTCTGCTGCGTCGCCATGTCGATCTGCACGATCGCGTTGTTGATCTCCTGCACGCCGGCGCTCTGCTGCGCCGAGGCCGCGGCGATGCTCGCCAGGACGCCCGACACGTCCTCGACGCCGGCCACCACGCTGCCCATGGTGGCGGCGACCGCATCCGCGAGTCCGCGGCCCTTGTCCACGCTGCCGGTGGCCTGCCCGATCAGGCCCTTGATTTCCTTGGCGGCGGCGGCGCTGCGCTGCGCCAGCGTGCGCACCTCGGCGGCCACCACGGCGAAGCCGCGGCCCTGGTCGCCGGCGCGCGCCGCCTCCACCGCCGCGTTCAGCGCCAGGATGTTGGTCTGGAAGGCGATGCCTTCGACGGTGCCCAGGATCTCGGCCACGCGGCGTGCGTTGTCGTCGATCTCGCGCATGGTGGCCGTCATGTCCTGCATGCGCTGGGCCGCTGTGGCCGCCACGGCGCGGGCCTCGCCGGCCAGGCGGTTGGCCTGTTCGCAACTGGCAGCGTTCTGCCGGGCGCTGGCCGCCAGCTGCTCGACGCCGGCGGCGGTCTCCTCCAGCGAGGCGGCCTGCTCCTGGGTGCGCTCCGACAGCTGCGTGTTGTTCTCCACGATGCCCTGCGCCGCGGCGGCCACCGTTTCGGCACTGCCGCGCACCTGGCCGACGATGTCCTTCAGGCTGTCGTTCATGCGCATGACCGAGGCCCACAGCAGCGCCGCATCGTGCGCCTCGCCATGGCCGTGCTCGGCACGCCGCACCGCGACCAGCTCGCCCCCGGCCACGCGGTCGGTCAGCTGCACCAGGCGCCGGATGCCGATGGACATGAAGGCCTCCAGCGCCAGCGTGACGTAAAGGGCGAAGCCGTAGAGCAGGGCCACCGCCAGCAGCAGGCGCCCGTGCAGCCAGGCGGGCGGGAACAGGGCGAGCAGGGTAGGCACCAGGAACAGCGCCGCGACCAGGAGGTAGCAGGCCAGGAAGTTGATTCGGCCCAGCACCCAGAACACCGGTGCGTAGAACGCATTCACCATCGACGTCTCCAGCTTCGCGTTGCGGCCGAGCCCGCAACGCGCCGTCCCGGTGGGCCGGGACGGAGTTTCTTGTCGGGCCATCTTACGGGCAAAGCCGGCGCGTTCCCAGCACGCGCCCGCAGGGAAGTCGTGCGAGGACAACAAGGCGATGGCGTGCGCCGTACAGGTCCGCGGCGCGCGGCTCGATGCACGCGCGGGCAGGCTGCTGCGGCGACGTACGCTATTGGTTCGCATCCGGCACGCGCCCCGGACCACGGCGCCCGCTGCCCGTGCTACCTTCCGCACGCGGCCCGCGGGCCGTCCAACGGCATGCGCGGCATCGACTTCACTTCCTGGCCGGCCCTGGCCTCCACGCTCCTGGGCCTGGTGATCGTCACCCTGGTGATGGTCGGCGTGCGGCTGCTGGTGATGCAGACGGTCCAGCGCCGGCGCGAGCGCGAGAACCGCCAGATCAACGAGCGCCTGCGCACCCTGATCGCCGCCTACAAGACGCTGGGCGGCTCCTTCACCGGCAACCTCGCGGTCGATCCCGCGCACCTGCGCGACACGCCCGATGCCGGCCCCGGCGCCGAGCGGCGCCGCCGCATCCGCGACGCGGTGGAAGGTGCGCTGTCCGACGTGATCCTGCTGGGCACCACCGAGCAGGTGCGGCTGGCGGTGGCGGCGGCCAACGACCTGGTCGCCGGCCGGCCGGTGGAGACGGCCGCGCTGGTGACCGCCTTGCGCCTGTTCATCCGCGAGGCGCTCGACCTCGAGCCCCTGGCCGACCTGGAGGTGCCGCGCCAGGGGCC
>JAEZKX010000428.1 GCA_023436025.1 Pseudomonadota bacterium
CGACCTGCTCGAGCTGCGCATGCAGCGCGGGCCAGCCCGTGGCGGCGGCCTCGGCGTCGAGCGCGCGCCGCACCTCGGCGTCGGCGGCGGGCAGGGCCGAGAGGCCGTCGAACAAGGCCTTGAAATAGAGCATGGTGCCGCCCACCAGCAGCACCCGCCGGCCGCGCGCGCGGATGCCGTGCACCAGGCGCAGGGCATCGGCGGCGAACTCCGCCGCGCTGTAGGCCTCGGCCGGGTCGCGGATGTCGATGAGGTGGTGCGGCACGGCCGCGCGCTCGGCCGCCGACGGCTTGGCCGTGCCGATGTCCATGCCGCGGTACACCAATGCCGAATCGACGCTGACGATTTCGGCATCGAGGGCTTGGGCCAGGCGCAGGGCCGCCGCGGTCTTGCCCGCCGCCGTCGGGCCGGCGAGGGCGACGGTCGAGGGCAGGCTTGTACTGGGCATGGGTCGAGGGTAGCAGAGCGGTCAGCGCCAACGCGGCGGCATGCATTTGGTTGCAGCGCCGCCCTGCGCCGCCGCGGGTTCGCGACAATGCATCGCAATGGTCGAGAGCGAGGAGACGGTCGTGGAGCTGCGTGTGTTTCTGGTGGAGGATCTCCAGCGGATGCGTGGCCTGTTGAACGACCTGTTCGCCTCGATCGGCGGCTTTCGGGTGGTGGCCAACGCCAGCACCGAGGCCGAGGCGCGGCTGTGGCTGGACGACCATCCCGGCGAATGGGATCTCGCCATCATCGACCTGGTGCTCGACCAGGGCGCCGGCATGAACGTCATCCGCACCTGCAAGGAGCAGGAGAACGGCGGGCAGGTGGTCGTCTTCAGCAGCTATGCCAGTCCCGGCGTGCGGCGCCACTGCCTGGAGCTCGGCGCCGACGCGGTGTTCGGCAAGGACGAGACGGAAGCCTTCATCGCCTGGTGCGACGACCTCTCCTCGCGGGAGAATGCCGGGCCCTGATATGCGCTTGTGGGACGCGTCGCACAAGCGGCTCGCGGCCGTGCCGACATGGCTGGGCTTGCCGCTGGCCTAGAGTCGCCGACATGAATGCAAAGCGGTCTGGCAGCGGACCAGACGAACGAGACACGGGGACCTGGGCTTCCGAATCCCTGCCCATGAGCGTGCGCAGGGAACTGCTGGAGCGCGAGCTGCGCAAGCTCGGCTTCCGCAAGGCCGAGACGGCACGCTCCACGCCAGGCCATGAGGCAGGCCTGGGCCAGCCGGACGCCCCTTCCAGCCATCCCCGGGCCGACGCCCGGCCCGAGCGCAGCGACTGAAGGCGACCGCCCCTACTGCAGGTGGAAGAACTGGCCCAGCGCCTCGCGGTACTGGGCCAGGCCCACCGACATGGTGCTGTGGTGCGAGCCGCCTTCGACCAGCAGGAACTGCTTGCGTCCGGTGGCGGCGTCGTACAGGCGCCGTCCCAGCTCCTGGGTGATCAGGCGGTCGTTGTCGCCGTGCACCACCAGCAGCGGGGAATTTACCTTGCCCACCTTCTTCACGGATTCGAAGCGCTGCGTGATGAGCGGCCCCACCGGCAGCCAGCCCCACTTGAAGGTGCTCGCCACGTCGGGGATGGAGGTGAAGGTGCCTTCGACGATCACGCCGCGCTCGTCGTCGACCTTCGACGCCAGGTCGATGGCGATGGCGCCGCCCAACGAATGGCCGAACACGTAGCGCGGCCGCTGCGGGTACTGCCGGGCCAGCCAGTCCCAGGCCTGGCGCGCGTCCTCGTACGCCATCTCCTCCGAGGGCAGGCCGGGTGTGCTCTTGCCGAAGCCGCGGTAGTCGATGGCCAGGACCGAGAAGCCGAGGTCGTGCATGCGGCGGATGCGCGGGGCCGAGCCGGCGACGTTCCAGCGCGCGCCGTGCAGGTACAAAAGGATGGGACCGTCGTCGGGCCGGTTCTCCGAAGGCAGCCACAGGCCGTGCAGCTGCGCGGGCGTGCGGGTCACCCTGGAATCGAACGGGATCCACACGTCCTGCATGTCGCGCGCCAGTTCGGCGGTGCCGCCCCAGGCACGGTCGCTGGGCTGGAAGATCCACTCGCGCTGGCGTTCGTCCAGCGTGGCGCAGCCCATCGAGAGGGCGGCGGCGAGGGCGGCGGCAGTGACGGCGAGGTAGCTGCGCTTCATGACCAGAAGGCTGAGTCGCGGCCGGCGGGAAAGTTCAGCGCCCGCGCAGGAACAGGGCGTCCAGCTCGCGCAGCGTCAGCTGCCGCCAGGTGGGGCGGCCATGGTTGCATTGGTCGGAGCGTTCGGTTTCTTCCATCTGGCGCAAAAGGGCGTTCATCTCTTCCAGGGTGAGCCTGCGGTTGGCGCGCACCGCGCCGTGGCAGGCCATGGTGGCCAGCAGCTCGTTGCGCGCGCGTTCGACGACCTGGCTGGCGTCGTGTTGCGCCAGTTCCGCCAGCACGCTTCGTGCCAGTTCCACGGCGTCGGCCTGCGCCAGCGTGGCCGGCACGGCCCGCACCGCCAGCGTCCGCGGCGAGAACGGTTCCACCTGCAGGCCCAGGGCCTGCAAGGTATCGCCGGAGGTCTCGGCGGTGGCGATCTCCGCCGGCGTGGCGGCGAAGGTGGCCGGGATCAGCAGCGGCTGGCTGCGGATCGCCTGCGCGTCCATCTGGGTTTTCAGGCGCTCGTAGACGATGCGCTCGTGCGCCGCGTGCATGTCGACGATGACCAGCCCCTGGGCGTTCTCGGCCAGGATGTAGACGCCCTGCAACTGGGCGATGGCGCGGCCGAGCGGCCAGTCGCCCGTGGGCAGGGCGGCCGGGGCATGCGCGGCGGCGGACGCGTCGGCAGCGTACCCGGCAGAGGCAGCGGATGCAGCGGATGCAGCGGATGCAGCGGATGCAGCGGAT
>JAEZKX010000431.1 GCA_023436025.1 Pseudomonadota bacterium
GGTCCAGGCCGCCGCCCATTCCGGACCCGGCCCGACCCCCACGTCCCCTGGTCATCCCGAGCATCCTCCACAGGAGTCTTCCATGTCCTCCATCGATCACGTCGACGGACTTCTCGACTTGCCGGGCGAGTCGTTCGTTCGCGCAACCTACGAAGCGATCCTGGGTCGCGCGCCCGATGCGAGCGGCATGGCGTACTACACCGGCCGGCTCCGCCAGGGCTTCAGCAAGGAATCGGTCATCTGCCAGGTGGCCGGTTCGCCCGAGGCGGCGGACCGCAAGGCCCGCCTGCGCGGCGTCGACGAACTGCTCACGCGCGAGGGGGCTCGGCGCGGCTTCCTGCGGCGCCTGTTCGACCAGGGGCCGCGGATCGAGCGCCGCATCGGCCGGCTCGAGTACCGGGTGGACGCACTGTCCGAGAAGCTGGATGAGATCCGCCAGCTGATGCGTGATGGCGCCCGCGGCGTGGCGGCCGCGCCTGCCACGATCACCGCCACCGAGGCGCCAATGCCGGCGCCAATGGCGGCGCCGGTGGTGGATTCGCCCGCCCCCTCCGCGCTGACGCTGCATGCGCGGGAGGTCCTCGAGCGGCTGCTTCAGGTTCGGGCGGAAGGGGTGCACTGATGCGGCTCGTCATCGACCTGCAGGGCGCGCAGACCGAGAGCCGGTTCCGCGGCATCGGACGCTACTCCCTTTCGCTGGCCCGTGAGATGACGCGCCAACGCGGACGGCACGACGTGGTCATCGTCCTCAATGGCATGTTCTCGGAAACCATCGAACCGTTGCGCGCGGCATTCAGCGACCTCCTGCCGGCCGAGAAGATCGTGGTGTGGGATGCGGTGGGGCCCACGCGGGAGGTGTCGCGCGAGAACAGGCAGCGGCGCGAGATCGCGGAACGGATGAGGGAAGCCTTTCTCGCGCAACTCCAGCCGGACGTGGTCCTGGTCACCAGCCTGTTCGAAGGGCTTGGCGACGATGCCGTCACCAGCATCGGGAAGCTGGGAATCCAGGTGCCGACGGCGGCCATCCTCTACGACCTGATCCCCTTGATCAGCCCGGACGAGCACTTCCGCAACAGCAGTATCCACCAGGACTGGTACGCGGGCAAGATCAGGTCGCTGAGGAACGCCTCCTGGCTGCTCGCGATCTCGGAAAGCGCGCGGCAGGAAGCCATCCGTGCCCTGGGCTGGAATGAAGACATGGTGTTCAACATCTCGGGGGCCTGTGAGGACTGGTTCCGGCGCATCGCCCTGCGGCCGGCCACGAAACAGGCCGTCTTGCACAGGGCCGGCATTCGTGGCCCGTTCGTGATGTACACGGGTGGGGCGGACGAACGCAAGAACCTTCCGCGCCTGATCGAGGCATTCGCGGCGTTGCCGGTCTCCGTGCGCGCCGACCACCAGCTCGTCCTGGCCGGAAAGATGCCGGCGAGCCATGTGGACCTGCTGCGCAGGATCGCCAGGCAGCACGGCCTGGTGCGCGATGAGGTGGTCTTCACCGGTTTCGTGCCCGACGAGGACCTGGTGGCGCTCTACAACTGCTGCAAGCTCTTCGTCTTTCCGTCCACCCATGAAGGCCTGGGCATGCCTCCGCTGGAAGCCATGCGATGCGGCGCACCGGTCATCGCTTCCAATGCCTCCAGTCTCCCCGAGGTGATGGGTGCCACCGAGGCGCAGTTCGATCCCGGGTCGGTCACGGCCATCGGTACCAAGATGCAACAAGCCCTGACCGACGAGGCCTTCCGCAGGCGGCTCCTTGCCAATGGTGAAGCGCAGGTGGGCAAGTTCTCCTGGGCGGCGTCCGCCGCCCGGGCCTGGCGCGCGTTCGAGGAGCATGTGCGCGAGCGTCGTCTTCCGACACCTGACGTGCGCATCGAAGATACCTCGGTCTATCGGTCGAAACGCAAGCGCATCCTGGTCATCAAGCTCGACCATCTGGGCGACTTCACGCTCGCCATGCCGGCGGTCGCCAAGCTGCGCGCCCGCTATCCGGGAGCGGAGATCGATGCGGTGGTGGGAAGCTGGAACCGCGAGTTGGCCGCCCAGACCGGCTTGTTCCGCCGGATCTACACACTGGACTTTTTCAAGAAGACCTCAGCCACGACGCCCGAACTGTCGCAACGCGAGCTCGAGCAGCTGTTGTCGCAGCTGGACGCGTATGACATCGCACTCGACCTGCGGCGGCAGGCCGACACCCGTTTTCTGCTGTCGCGGGTCCGCGCCGACCTGAAGGCAGGCTACACCTCGTTCGACCCCGAGACCGACGCGCGCATTGATGTCGTGCTGCCCGCGGCACGTGACGTGCAGTTCAAGACGATCGAGCTCAACCGCATCTCATCGTCCGTGCAGATGACGCGCTTGGTCGATGCGCTGCCTGCGAGCGACGACGATTACATCGCATTGCCGGCCTTCCGTGCGCAGGGGCAGCAGCGGCGGCGTTGCATCGGCATCTTTCCCCTGGCCGGCAGCCCCGTCAAGGAGTGGGGGATCCTCCGGTTCGCCGAGCTGGCGGACCTGCTGGCAGGGGATACCGACGTGGAAGCCGTGCATGTCTATTTCGGCAGCGAGCAGGAGGCATCCCGCTTTCCCGTTCCCACACATGCCAAGGTCCGTGTCCTCCACGCGCTTCCCATCGACCAGCTCATGGCGTCCCTCGCCACGGATGCGGTCTGCGTTGCCAACAATTCCTTCGGCGCGCACATCGCGTCCTATTGCGGCTGCTTCGTGGTCGGCGTCTACGGCGGGCACGAGACGCCGGCGGAGTGGGGCCCGACCGTGGGTGAAGGCTTCGTCCTGCACACGGGGGAGCCGTGCTCTCCCTGCCACATCGTCTCCAGGGGGGATTGCCGGTTCGGCATGGCATGCCTCGAGAAGATCCAGGTGGCGGACGTCGCCACGGTCGTGCGCGCGGCGTACCACAAGCACCTGGGCCAGGATGCAGCTTGGCAGGGCCTGGTGGTCTCAGGTGCCAGCACTGCGTCGGTCCGCGAGGCGCTGTTGCGGACCGTGGCGCCGTTTTCCCAGCACATTCCGCGCGAGGAGCTGGTGGCCGTGGCCCGCTGCATCGCGTCGAACCAGCGCGTGTCCGGCCCCCGGCAGCTTTTGGTCGATATTTCGGAGCTCGCGGTCCGTGATGCCCGCACTGGCATCCAGCGTGTCGTGCGTTCGATCCTCCAGGAGTTGCTTGCCAACCCGCCGGCAGGCTTCGTCGTGGAGCCCGTCTATGCCGCCGACGGCGGCTACCGCTACGCGCATGCCTTCATGCGGCGCATGGGCGCGAGCGATGCCGGCGCACAGGACGAGTTCGCCGAGGCGGGTCCGGGCGATATCTTTCTCGGCATCGATCTGCACCCGATCAGCGCGGGAGAGCTGGAGACGCTGGCGCGATGGCGCACGCGCGGCGTCAAGGTCGGCTTCGTGGTCTACGACCTCCTGCCACTGACGCTGCCCTGGGCCTTCGAGGGCCTGGAAGAGGGGCATCAGGACTGGCTGACCAAGGTCTCCACCTTCGACAGCCTGATTGCGATTTCGCAGGACGTGGCAAACGATGTCTGGAGTTGGCTGTCGATGTACGGCCAGCCGCGCGAGCGGCCACTGGAGGTGGGCCACTTCCACCTTGGCGCCGATCTCGCGAACTCGGTGCCGACCACCGGGATCAGCCAGGACGAAGCGCGTGTCCTGGATCTCGTGTCCCAACGTGTCACCTTCATCATGGTCGGGACGCTCGAGCCGCGCAAGGGCCACAAGGTCATGCTCGATGCGATGGAGCGGCTGTGGAGCAGCGGATTCAAGGTCAATCTCCTCATCGTCGGAAAGAAGGGCTGGATGGTCGACGATGTGTCCGAGCGGCTGCGCAACCATGTTCATCGCGATCGCTTCGTCTTTTGGTGCGACGGGGCGTCCGACGAGTTCCTTGAGGCGGCCTACCGGAACTCCTCGGCCTTGGTCGCAGCCAGCGAGGGCGAAGGGTTCGGCCTTCCCTTGATCGAAGCGGCGAAGCACGGCCTCCCCGTCATCGCGCGCGATTTGCCGGTCTTCCGGGAGGTCGCCGGCGATGCGGCGCACTATTTCGCAAGATCCGCCACGGCGGCAGACCTCGCGGAAGCCCTGAGGTCCTGGTTGCAGCTGTTCCGCAGCGGCGCCCATCCGCGGCCGGAGGGCATCCGTTGGCAGAGCTGGAAGGACGCGACGCAGCAACTCGTCGGCGTCCTCACGGGCCGCGGAAAGCCCCGGCTCTGGCGGTCCGACGGCGTGCTGAGGTGGACCGGCGTCGATCCGCGTTTCCACAGCAGGGTTGGCCGACGGGAAGGGCGTGTGCTGGCCAGCACCGGAGCGGAGGGGCACCTCCTGTTCGGGCATTACCTCGCGCTCGCGCCTGGCGCGTACCGCTTCCGCCTGCATGGCGCGCTGGCCAAGGCGGGGCCGCGGGCCCACGCCGACGTGGCGTGCGACAGCGGTCGTCGCTTGCCGGTGGCGCCGACGCCGCTTGGCGCCCCCGCGAAGGAATGGAGCCTCGAGCTGGCGTTCGTCCTCGCCCATGCGACCCCCGACGTCGAGGTACGCGTCTGGGTCGATGCGGAGACCATGCTGATGGTCGCGCGGGTGGAGCTGGCGCAGGACGACGCACCCGCGCTGGAGGTTGCGCAGGACGAGGCGCTTGTTGCCTAGGGCCGGCGGGCGCCCAGCCAGAGGGGAGTGGACGTGCCAGTGGTGAACAGCGACGAACTCGACGCCTTCGTGCAGACGTCGGACCGCCTGGGTGGCCCCGGGAGCAGCGCAACCCGGGACTACTGGAAGGACTTCCGCTACCTGCCCAGGGTTCAGGTGGATACGCGCCTCGATCCGGACGCCGGCGTCTACATGGAGCAGATGCTGGCCCTCTATCGGGAGATGTCCGGCCGCACCATGGATCTGGCGACGAACGAGCTGCTGTCCTTCGATGTGCAGAGCCTCGTGCATGCCTACAGCCCCTACGCCAGTAGGCCACCAGGGGAGCTGGCGCTGCACTACCTGCGTCTCGCCAAGATCATTCGGGGCGCCGGCCTCCCCCTCGGGGCGCGTATCCTCGACCTGGGGTGCGGATGGGGGCTGAGCTCGGAGTTCCTGGCGCAGCTTGGCTTCCAGGTGCATGCGGTCGACCTGAACCCGCAGTTCGTCGCCCTGGTGCAGCAGCGGACACGGCGCCTGAACCTCGACGTGAAGGTCGAGCGCGCGCTCTTCGAACAGGTGGAGCCCGCTGCCCAGAGCGTCGACGCGGCACTGTTCTACGAGTCCTTCCACCATGCCCCGGATCCGCGCCCGATCGTGCGCAACATCGCCCATGGACTCAAGCCGGGCGGGTGCCTGATGCTGGCCGGTGAGCCGATCCAGGAGGAGTTCTGGCCGGCATGGGGTCTGCGCCTGGACGCGCTGTCGGTGTACTGCATCCGCAAGTTCGGATGGTTCGAAAGCGGCTTCTCGCGCGCCTACCTGGCGCGCCTGCTGGCCCGCCATGGACTGCTTCCCTGGTTCGTCCAGGACCTCGACCCGCAGATCGGCCTGTATGCCTACGGCATCAAGACCCGCCGGGCCACACTCGACGTGCTGTCGTCCTGGGGGCCGGAGCCGCAGTGGTGGAAGGAGTTCGAGTGGCTGGTTTCGAACCGGGATGGCGAGGCTTCGAGCCTGACGCTGTACCGGCCTGCGTCCTGTCACCGCGTCGTCTTCGAACTGATGAACTTCAGCCCCGACCCCATGCCGCTTCAGCTTGCGGTGGCCGGCTCGCGTTCCGAGCATCTGCTGCTGACGGGGCGCAACGAAGTGTCGGCGCCACTCGACACCGAGGACGTGGAAGTTGTGGTGCGATTCACCACAAAGAGCTGGTGCCCGGCCGAAGTCCTTGGCACGGGCGACCACCGGCGCCTCGGATTCCATCTCGCCGGCGCCACTTTCGCTTGAACCCCATCGCTCTGGACTGCTGCAGGAACGACAAGGAACCGCGACCATGACCAAACCGAACTCCGCCCAGATCACCGCGCTGTTCCGCGGAATGCTCGATCGCGACCCCGACCCTGTCGGGCTGCAGTACTTCCAGAAGCGCACCGACCTGGAGAGCGTCGTGCGCGACATCAAGGGCTCGTCCGAGTTCGTGCAGAAGCAGAGGGCGAGCCCCTTCTTCCACTACCAGAGCCGCTTCGATGCCGAGGCCCTGATGCACAAGTACGCTGTGCCGCAGCCGCGGATGCGCCCCGGCCTGCTCGTCAACTTCCTGGACGTCGCGGTCGCACCCAAGTTCCTGCCGGAGATCCTGTCGAACGCGGCGGGAACGGTGGAGGGCATTCCCATCCCCGCCAATTGGCATGCGGACGTCGCGGAGTGGGGCGCCGTGCTGCGGTCGATCGATCTTGCGCGCGATACCTTCCGCATGGCCGAGCTCGGCTGTGGCTGGGGCTGCTGGATCAACAACGCCTGCGTCACCGCGAAGCGGCGCGGACTGCGGGTGCACGGCATCGGGGTGGAAGGCGACGAAGGCCATATCGCCTTTGCCAAGGAGGCCTGCAGGCTCAATGGCCTGACCGAAAGCGAGGTGACGCTGCACCACGCCATCGCCTCCGGCCGCGACGGTGTCGCGCTTTTCCCCCGGCAGGAGCGCGCCGGCATCGAGTGGGGGCTGCAGGCGATCTTCGATGCAACGTCGGAACAGCGCGCCGAAGCTGCCCGCAATGGCACCCACGTCGAACTTCCGACGCTCTCGCTCGAATCCATGACAGGCGGCGAAATGCTCGATTTCCTGCACATCGACATCCAGGGCGCCGAAATCGACGTCGCGGCCGCCAGCATCGATTTCCTGTGCGACAAGGTGGCCTACATGATGATCGGCACGCATTCGCGGCAGATCGAGGGTCGTCTGCTCGACCTGCTGCTGGCCCACGGCTGGGTGCTGGAGATCGAAAGGCCGGCCTTCCTGACCCTGACCGTGCCGCAGCCGGGCATCACCGTCGATGGGGTACAGGGTTGGCGCAACCCGCGACTGCTTCCGGAGACCTGAGGGCGCGAGGGGCGTCGCAACGTGCCAGTTCCTCGAGAAGCGCACGCGCGGTATCGGTCCACGAGGCGAGGACCGGAACTTGGTCCGGCGTGGGCGGATGGGCGATCCAGTTCCCGATGACATCCGCAAGCTGCCCGTGGGTGGGCGCCTCGGGAAAATAGCGCACGCCGGCCGCCTCGTGCATGCGAAATACCGGGAGGTCGCGGGCGAGCACGGGCTTGGCATGGCGCAGCGCCTCGATCACTGGCAATCCAAACCCTTCTCCGTACGAGGCCGCGATGACGCCGGTGCAGGCGGCATAGAGTGCCTCCAGCGTGTCGTCGCCGGCGTCGGCGAGCCAGAACAGGCGGATCCCGTGTTCCGGGTGGTCCTGGATGCGCCGCTGCAGCGGCTCGGTCTTCCAGCCTGCCTGTCCTGCGATCACCAGGTTGCATGCCAGGCCACGGCTCCAGAGCAGATCGAAGGCGCCCAGCACGTCGGCATGGCCCTTGCGGGGTTCGAGCGTGCCGACCATGAGTGCACTGCGGCGCTGGGCCATCGCCCGCAGCGCGGCCAGCGTGTCATCGCAGGCGGGCGCCGCTCGCGGCCGTCGAACCGAAAAATCCGAACCCATGGGCAGGACCCGGGTCCGTACTTCGTCGCCCAGCCCATGCACACTGGACAGCTCGGCACGCAGCTCGCTTTCCACGGGCTCCGAGATGCAGAAGAAGCCGTCGGCCAGGACCGCCAGCGTCCGCAGCCAGCGGCGGTAACGCACGACCAGCGCGTCCGAGAACCAGCCCGGTTGCTGCAGGGGCAGCAGGTCGTACATGAGGAACCAGAGCGTCCCGCCGCCTTGCTTGAACGCGACCAGCTGCTCGCGATGCGCCACGATCGTCTCGAGCGCGAAGTCGAGCCCGAGGAAGACATCGCCGGCGCGGCCGGCCATGGGCGTGGCAGCGTCGTCCGCGCCGCCGTCTTCCGGCCAGGCAATCCGGTGGTATGGGCGCTTTCGCGTGGCCGCCACGGGGATCACTTCCCAGCGCGAGGCGGGAGCCGAAAGAAGATGCCGCGAGACGGCGCGCACCAGGCGCTGGATGCCCGTCCCGGCGTCCTGGCGGCAGATGACGGAAACGTCCACGTAGAGCCTGGGCCGTGCTTGGGGTCCGCTGGGCGGCCGGAGTCCGGCCGCGATCCGCCGGCGCTGCCGCCCGGTCCGCCAGGGCTCCAGCAGGCGCGGGTGGAGCAGGGGCAGCAGCTGGCGGCGCAGCCACCACTTCATCCGGCCGTTTCCTCGTAGAAGCGGTAGGCGGCGTCGACGTCGTCGAAGCTGAAGAGCCTCGCATCGTGGAGCACGGCCGCCTTGGTGCAGTGCTCGCGGATGTTGTGCGCCTCGTGCGAGACGATGACGAAGGCGCGATCGCTGCGCTTCTCGAACAACTCCTGCTGGCACTTGGCGTGGAAGCGGGCATCGCCCACGGAGATGATCTCGTCGATGAGGAAACAGTCGAACTCGACCGCCATCGAGATCGCGAATGCGAGGCGCGCCCGCATGCCCGCGGAATAGGTCTTGGTCGGCTCGTGCATGAAGCGACCGAGCTCGGCGAAGTCCTCGACGTAGTCGACCTTCTGGCGGTAGTCGACGCCGTAGATGCGGCAGATGAACTTGAGGTTGTCCAGCCCGGTGAGCGTGCCCTGGAATGCGCCGCCGAATGCCAGTGGCCACGACAGCGACATGTGGCGCCGCACCTGGCCGGCCGTGGGACGCTCGGCGCCACTCAGGAGGCGGATCAGCGTGGACTTGCCCGAGCCGTTGCGCCCCAGCACGCCGATTTTTTCGCCTGCCTGCACCGTCAGGTTCACGCCGTCGAGCACCACATGCCTGCCGGACCGCGTGGGATAGATCTTCGTCAGGTTGACGACTTCGATCATTCCGGAATCACGCGGCGGCTGGCGATGCGTTCCTGGGCGAGGGCGAATGCCGTCAGGACGAAGCAGGTGCCGCCCAGGTAAGCGAGGCTGTAGTGCGTGCGGACGCTGTGCCCGAAGAAGCCATCGCGCAGGTATTCGACGGCGTGGACCATCGGAATCCACAGGACCGCCGCCTGCGCCGCTGGCGGCAGCCAGTCCACCATGAATGCGGCGCCGGACAGTGGGAACAACAGGTAGGCGGCAGGGTGCCAGAACTTCTCGACCAGCTCGCTGCTGGCGGACATGGCGCCGAGGAAGAGGCCCAGGGCAGCGCCGAACCAGGCCAGCAGGAACCACGCGGCCAGGACCTTGAAGAGGTCCGCCGGCGGCTTCATCCATCCGACGCCGATGAACAGCAGCGACAGGACCGCGAAGGATGTCGTCACGCCGAGGAGTTCGAGCACGATGCGCGAGGCAAAGATGTCGATCACGCGCACCTGCCGGTGGTACATCAACGCGCGGTTCGGCTCGATCGCGTTGACGCAGCGGCCGGGCATGTTGCGCCACAGGAGGACCGAGGAGTAGCCCGTGATCGCGAAGGCGATGATCGGCATGGCGGAATGGACGTGCATGCCCGCCAGGGTCCACAGGGTCGCCACGCCCAGGGTGAAGATCATGGGCTCCACGAACAGCCACAGGAAGCCGATGTTGTGGCGGCCGTAGCGCGTGATGACCTCGCGCATCAAAAGGGCCCGGATCACCCGCAGCTGCACCTTGAACGCGCTGGAAGTCCGGCTCATTCCCCATGCTCGCGCACGCCGGCCAGGAGCATGCTGAGGATGCTCCACGCGACAAGGCCGAGCAGGACCACGGCGATCACGTTGCGCACGCGGCGAGGCTCCTGGGCCACATCGGGCAGGCTGGGCTGTGCGATGCGCTCCAGGTAGACCTGCTGGCGCTGCGCATCGTTGCGCGCCGTCTCCAGGCTGGTCAGGGCACTGGCCAGTTGCTTGTTGGCGAACTCCGCCTCCAGCGCCAGCTGCTGGATGCCGGCCGCCTTGTTGGCCAGCGACGACCGCCCGCCCGCCACCCGGGCGGTTTCGCGTGCGATCTCCTCGCGCAAGGTGTCGCCGCGGTTGCGCAAGGCAGGGATCAGGGGGTTGCCGGGGGTGAAGGCCTGCAACTGCGACAGCTGGGTGGTGGTGGCGACCAGTTCATCCTGCAGCTTCGCTACCTGCTGGAGTTGCACGGCGGCCTGGCGCTCGGGGTCGACGACGTTCTGGGCGTTGCGGTAGCTCGACAGGTTCAAGGCCGCAGCCCGCGCGGCCTTCTCGGCCTGCAGGACTTCGGCCTGCGCGTAGCGGATGAGGTCCTGGCGGCCGCGTTCGTTGAGCCGGTTGACCAGTTCCTCGCTTTGCTCCAGCAGGACCCGGTTGGCATGGATGGCATCGGGTGCCTTGAAGGCCCTGACCGTGAGCGTCACGATGGACGAGTTGGCATCGGTGTTGACCTGCACCTTGTCCTGGTAGTAGCGGTGCAGCGCCTCAAAGCTGTCGTCGCCGTCCAGGCCGGCGAAGCGGCTGAAGATGTCGACGTCCTTGGATCCGTAGGCCGCCTTCAGGTTGTGGCGCTCGTCGAGCACGCGCAGCGCGTCGCGCGACAACACGTACTCGCGCACCGTGTAGCTGTCGTCCTGCGTCTTGCCGAAACCCGTGCTTTGCAGCAGGTTGCCCAAGGGCGACTGCGCCCGGCGATCGGGACTGCGCACCACGAAGCGCGACTCGGACACGTAGACGTCGCTGGCCCAGAACGCATAGTAGAAGGCCGCGAACAGCGTGGCGAGGGCGACGGTGAGCAAGACGCCGTGCTTGGCTGCCCAGTTCCGCGCGGATCGAGAACCCATGTGTTAATTATGCGTGCCGGTCTGGCTTGGGAGTAGGCAAAAAAACCAACTTTGCGATGACTTCCATCTTGGGCGTGCATGAGCCAGCATGCGGGTTGCAGCCGCGCACAAGGCCACCGCTGAGCATCACCGGAAACAAGCTCATTGCCCAGCCTGGGTGCCGGCGCCTGGGCCCACCCAGCCCAGCGGCTCCTCACGCAAGGCATAGACGCATGCGCTCACCTGGGTCAGGTTCTTGACCTGGGCCAGGAACCGCGCCGAGGCATCTGCCGGCGCGGGCCTGCCGTGGCACCAGAAATCGTCGAGTGCGCCCATGAAGGCAAGGCCCGCCTTCTTGTACAGCGCCTCCCCCATCACGATCAGGGGCGCGCCCCGTTCCATTGCCTGCAAGCCCACGGTGCTGTTGATCACCACCGTGCCCAGCGAGTGCTGGGCCAGGGCGGGCGTGTCGGCTTCGACCAGGTGCTTCACGCGGGGCGCCATGCCGAGTCCGTGGGCCAGCGTTTGGATCAGCGCATGGTGCCCCGGGCCGCCGCGGGCGTGGGGGTGCTGGCGGAACACCAGCAGGGTCTTGGCAGGCGCATGCCGCGCGAAGGACTGCATCACCTCGACGATGAATTCGGCAATGGATGCATAACGGCTGTGCTGCGTCACCTGGCTGTCGCTTTCCACCTGCAGGGGGACGAAGTAGTACGGCT
Source organism: Pseudomonadota bacterium (assembly GCA_023436025.1). Taxonomy (GTDB): domain Bacteria; phylum Pseudomonadota; class Gammaproteobacteria; order Burkholderiales; family Burkholderiaceae_C; genus Ramlibacter. Next base: position 11,516 of record JAEZKX010000431.1, read on the forward strand.
GCCGGGTGTCCAGCAGCCAGCGTTGCATGGCCCGGTCGGGGCCGCGGCGCAAGCCCTTGCGCATCCAGGAGCGCGCCCAGTACCTTGCGTATGCCGGGACGTCGACGCTGCGGTGGTGCTCGTAGTGCGGGAATGCGCTCCACCCCTTGTCGAGCGCGACGTAGTGCCGCGTCGCATGCATGGCCATCTTCTGGAAATGCATGCGGGTCACGGCGGGTTGCAGCGCCTGCGCGTGGGGGTCGGCCGCGGGCACCCATTCGAAGCGGTCGAGCGTGGTCGAGTAGCCGTTGACGCCCCCCAGTTCCATGGTGACGAAGCCAGGCCGGAAGTAGCCTTCCTCCAGCACCACGACCGGCAGGTCGACCGCCCGGGCGCGCTCGAGCGCTGCCTTGTGGTACTTGCGCCCCTGGCCGAAGAGCAGGATGGCATCCGGCCGCCGCGCCGACAGCAGGTCCGAGAGGAATGCCGGCCATTCGGCGAGCGTGCCGGTGAAGCGGATCGGATCGACGGCCAGGCAGTCGGCCTGGTCGCCGCCTTGGAAGACGATGCGGTCCACTGCGCATCCACGCGTTTGCAGCCAGGCGGCGACGCGGTCGAAGAAAGGGCCGACCGGTCCCTGCAGCATCAGGACGCGCCGCGCCTGCTTGAGCAGGGTGAACGCCGGGTTCTCCGGGACGGCTCGCCGCCAGTCACTGGCGGAAGTGAGATCGAGCAGACCGGGCGTCTTGCTTCCCACGACCAGGACATTCGTCATGACCAGCAACCTCCCGTTGGACGCGAAGCGCGATGCGGCACCGGGATCGATCTGGCGACGACACCTGTCCGCGCTTTTCCTGCTGAACGCAGCGTGTCAGAGAATAGTCGTCGTCTGCTCAAGCGTACGCGGGTGACGCAGAGCTTTTTTCGTCTTGACAGACCGACGGTACTCTTTTATGGGGTAGGCCCGCGCCGGAAAGGCGTCCTTCCTTCCAGGTGCTCAAGGTAGTTCTCGATGCCGCGGCCTTCCCGCTGCAGGAACTTCTCCACCGCATCGGCGAAGGCCGGGTGCGCGAGCCAGTGCGCGCTGATCGTCTTCACCGGCATCAGCGCGCGCGCCATCTTGTGCTCGCCCTGGGCGCCGCCTTCGAAGCGCGCATAGCCGTTGGCCATGCACCAGGCGAGCGGCTGGTAGTAGCAGGCCTCGAAGTGAAGGCAGTCGACGCGTTCCAGCGCGCCCCAGTAGCGGCCGTAGGCCACGCCATCGGCCACCGCGACCAGGCTGCAGGCGATGCGCTTGCCGTCGCGTTCGCCGACGAAGAGCACCCAGTTCTCCGGCATGGTCGCTTCCATGCGGTGGAAGAAGTCGCGGGTGAGGTAGGGCGCGTTGCCGTGTTCGAGGTAGGTGCGCTCGTAGCAGCGGTAGAAGAAGTCCCAGTCGGCCCGGGTGATGGCTGCCCCCGCCGCCGCGCGGAAGCGCACGCCGGCCTCGGCCACCTTGCGCCGCTCCTGCCGGATCTTCTTGCGCTTCTCCTGGTTGAGGCTCGCCAGGAACGCATCGAAGTCGGTCCAGCCTTCATTGGTCCAGTGGAACTGCACCGTGTGGCGCAGCATCATCTCGGCGCCTTCGCAGGCCGCGATGCCCGCCGCATCGCCGAACAGCAGGTGGAACGACGAGAGCCTCTTCCTCGCGCACAGGCCCAACACCGCGCGCAGCAGCGCCGAGCGCGCGGGCGCATCGCGCGCCAGCAGGCGGGGGCCCGGCGCCGGCGTGAAGGGAACGGCGCACAGGGCCTTGGGGTAGTAGCGCAGGCCGTGCTGCTCGTAGGCGTTGGCCCAGGCCCAGTCGAACACGTACTCGCCGTAGGAATGGTTCTTGAGGTACAGCGGACAGGCCGCCTGCAGCACGTCGCCGCGCCACAGCGTCACGAAATGCGTGTCCCAGCCGGTGGCGGCGGTGGCGCTGCCGCTGTCGTGCAGCGCGGCCAGGTATTCGTGGCGCATGAAGGGCGAGGACGCGGGCCCGGCCAGGAGCGCGTTCCAGGCCGAGGCCGGCACTTCCGAGGGGGCGCGCAGCACCCGGGTGACATAATCGTTCGCGTTATCCGTCACGGCTTTCGCATCCAATGGCTCTCACGGTCTGTACGGCCCAACTCAACGTCACTGTCGGCGACATGGCGGGCAACGCACGCAAGATCGTCGAGGCGGCGCGCGAAGCCTATGCGCGCGGCGCGCGCCTGGTGCTCACCCCCGAACTGTCCATCTGCGGCTATCCCGCCGAGGACCTGCTGTTGCGGCCGGCCTTCGTCGCCGCCTGCGATGATGCCGTGAAATGGGTGGCCCGCGAGCTCGCGGGGTTGCAGGGGCTGCACGTCGTGGTGGGACATCCCCAGGGCAGCGCCATTCGCGGCAAGTCGGTCCAGGTGCAGCAGCGCTACAACGCCGCCAGCGTGCTCAGCGAGGGCCGGGTGCTGGAGACCTATGCCAAGCGCGAACTCCCCAACTACCAGGTGTTCGACGAGTACCGCTATTTCACGCGCGGGCAGGGCATCTGCGTGTTCCAGGTGGAAGGCATCAGCGTGGGCCTGCTGATCTGCGAGGACGCCTGGTTCGCCGAGCCGGCGCAGCTGGCCCGCGCCGCCGGCGCGCAGCTGCTGGTGGTGCCCAACGCCTCGCCCTTCCACGCCGGCAAGAGCGGCGAACGCCTGGCGCGCATGGCCGACCGTGCGCAGGACGTGGGCCTGCCGCTGGTGTATGCGCACCTGGTGGGTGGGCAGGACGAGGTGGTGTTCGACGGCGCCTCCTTTGCCGTCAATGCCGACGGCGCCCTGGCCGCCATCGCGCCCGCCTTCGAGGAGACGCTGTTCTACGTGCAGGCCGAGGCCGCACCCGACGGCACGGTGCGCTTGTCCGGTGACAAGGCGAACCAGCCCGATGGCGACGCCGAGCTGTGGCACGCGCTGGTGCTGGGCGTGCGCGACTACGTCGGCAAGAACGGCTTCCCGGGCGTTCTGCTGGGGCTGTCGGGCGGCATCGATTCCGCCCTGGTGCTGGCCATCGCGGTCGACGCACTGGGGGCCGACCGGGTGCGGGCGGTGATGATGCCCTCCCCCTACACCGCCGACATTTCCTGGATCGACGCGCGCGACATGGCCGCGCGCCTGGGCGTGCGCTACGACGAGATCTCCATCCGCCCGATGTTCGAGTCCTTCCTGCAGGCCCTGGAGCCCGAATTCGCCGGGCTGCCTGCGGATGCGACGGAGGAAAACATCCAGGCCCGCATTCGCGGCGTGCTGCTGATGGCGCTGTCCAACAAGTTCGGCAGCATCGTGCTGACCACCGGCAACAAGAGCGAGATGGCCACGGGCTACTGCACGCTGTACGGCGACATGGCCGGCGGCTTCGCCGTCATCAAGGACGTGCTGAAGACCGTGGTGTTCCGGCTCGCCCGCTGGCGCAACGCCAACGATCCCTACGGCACCGGCACCAACCCCATTCCCGAGCGCATCATCACGCGTCCGCCCAGCGCCGAGCTGCGCCCCGACCAGGTCGACCAGGACAGCCTGCCGCCCTACGAGGTGCTCGACGCCATCCTGGCACGCTACATGGAGAACGACGTCGGCGTGGAGGACATCGTGGCAGAGGGCTACGACCGCGCCGTCGTCGAGCGCGTCGCGCGCCTGGTGCGCATCAACGAGTACAAGCGCCGCCAGGCGCCCGTGGGGATACGTGTCACCCACCGCAGTTTCGGCAAGGATTGGCGCTATCCTATAACCGCCAAGTTCCGTGCATAAGTCAGAGGATTCCCAATGAAGCAGATCACCGCCATCGTCAAGCCTTTCAAGCTGGAGGAAGTCCGCGAAGGCCTGGCCGAATGCGGCGTCACGGGGCTCACGGTCACCGAGGTCAAGGGCTTCGGCCGGCAGAAGGGCCACACCGAGCTGTACCGTGGCGCCGAGTACGTGGTGGACTTCCTGCCCAAGGTCAAGGTGGAAGTGGTCGTCAAGGACGACGACGTCGAGCGCTGCGTCGAAGCCATCATCAAGGCCGCGCGCACCGGCAAGATCGGCGATGGCAAGATCTTCATCACCTCGGTCGAACGCGTGGTGCGCATCCGCACCGGCGAGCTCGACGAGTCGGCGGTGTGAACCTCGCCGGCTTCGCCGCCCGCTGCCGCGCCATCCTGGCCGAAGGCAACGACGCGGCCGGCCGCGCGCGGGTGGCCGAGCTCGTGCGCGAGGCCCTGCGCGACCCGGCCTTCATCGAGGCCCAGTTCGATGCTTCATCGCCCGAGCGCCGCATCCTGTACGAGGATCCGGAGCTCGGCTTCTGCATCCTGGCCCATGCCTACCAGGGCCCCAAGGACAGTCCTCCGCACGACCACGGCCCCTCGTGGGCGATCTACGGCCAGGCCGCGGGCGAGACCGCGATGAGCGACTGGGCCCTGGTGGAGCCAGCCACCGCCGAGCGCCCCGGCAAGGTGCGCAAGCTGCGCGACTACCGCCTGCGGCCCGGCGATGCCCATGTCTACAACGAGGGCGACCTGCATTCCCCCAGCCGCGCCGGCCCCACCCGGCTGATCCGGCTGGAGGGTATCAACATGAACAAGGTGACGCGCATGCGGTTCGAGCCGGTCTGATTTCCGGGCCGTGCGCCCGCTCGTGCCCGCGGACGCCGCCATGGTTGCCCGGCTTCGCTTCGCCCGCGCTGTCTTCGCTTCCCTTCCAGCCTTCCCCGGAATCCTCCGATGACCTCCCCCGCCTTTTCCCTCTGCGTTTATTGCGCCTCGCGTCCCGGCGTGGAGCCGAAGTACGCGCACATGGCCGCCACGGTCGGCCGCTGGATCGGCGAACACGGCGGCCAGCTGGTCTACGGCGGCGGCAACAATGGCCTGATGGGCGTGCTGGCCGATGCGGCCCTGGGCGCCGGCGCCCGCGTGGTGGGCATCATTCCGCGCTCGATGGTCGAACGCGAATGGGCCAAGCACGACTGCACGGAGCTGCACATCGTCGACAACATGCACGAACGCAAGAGCCTGATGGCCGAGCGCGCCGACGGCTTCCTCGCCCTGCCGGGTGGCATCGGCACCTTCGAGGAGTTCTTCGAGGCCTGGACCTGGAAGCAGCTCGGCTTCCACGAGAAGCCGGTCGGCCTGCTCGACGCCGAGGGCTACTACCAGGAGTTGCTGCGCTTCCTGCGCGGCAGCGTGGCCGCCGGCTTCATGAGCGAGTGGCAGATGGGCCTGCTGACCGTGGGCAGCGAACCCGAGCCGCTGCTGGCGCGGCTGGTGGAGCAGATCCGCACCAGCCCGAAGCGGATGGATACCTCGCAGATCTGAGCTGCGGCGGCGCCACAGCAGGCATGGCGCCTGCCCAGCCGCAACTCACCCGACCTTGCCGACGGTGCCGCTGGGCGCCACCGCGGCCGCATCGACCAGCCGCGTCCCCGCCCAGGCGTCGTGCCAGAACTGGCGCTGGGGATGGAAGCGCGAGAGCAGGCCCCACACCAGCACCCAGGCGAACAGCGCGCCGGTGACGGGCTTCCAGTCGGTCACGGGTTGGGCTGCGAACAGGGCGATCGGCGGCACCACCCACAGCGAACACATGGCATAGCGCAGCCAGGCGCGTGGCCGGGTGACCGGGCGGCCCTGCGCGTCGACCATCCGGATCCGCCAGGTCTGCATCGGCAGCGTGCGCCCCTTGCTCCAGCTCCAGGTGAAGTACAGGCCCAGCGCCAGCCACACCACCACCGACAGCGCGATGCGGCCCTGCAGGGCGTGGCGCATCTGGGCCACCACCGAGAACGCGAAAGCCGCGGCCAGGGCGATCGCGAAGGCCAGGAAGGCTTCGTAGAAGAGGGAGGCCATGCGGCGGCGCAGGCTGGGCGCCACCAGGGAAGGAGAGGAAGTCAAGGCTGGACGGGAACGGCGCCGGGTTGCGGCAAAAGCGTATTGTTGTCCACCTGCTCGGGCACCACCGCGATGCGCGGCTTGCGGGCTTCCTGCTTGCGGGTACGCGGCACGGTCGCCAGCTTCTGTGGGGCCGGCTGCACCGCCGCCGCGGTGGGCGGCGCCACGGGCTGGTCGGCGGCTCCGGAGCGCAGCTTTTTCTTTTGCTCGGGCGGCAGGGCCTGGTAGGCCTCCCACTTGGCCTTCTTGTCCTCGGCAGGCAGGGCCTGCGTGTCGAAGTAGTTCTGCCGCGCCCGGTTGCGCTGCTGCGGCGACAGCGCGGCCCACTCGGCCATGCGCGTGTGCAGCCGGGCCTGCTCGCCGGCCGACATGGCTGGATAGTTGGCGGACACGGCCAGCCACTTGCGCTTGTGGGACTCGCTCAGCCTGCTCCACGAACCGGTGAGCGGGCCCAGGGCCTGCTGCTGCGCGGCGGTGAGCGCGGCCCAGGTGGGTGGGGCCTCGGCCCGGCGTGTGCGCGGCTGCGCAGAAGCTGCGGTCGCGGTGGCCGGGGCCATGG
>JAEZKX010000447.1 GCA_023436025.1 Pseudomonadota bacterium
GTCGGTGGCCGACGCCGTCACCATCGCGGTCGACCCGGCGGCGCCCGAGCCGCCCTTGGCGGAGGTGGCAGCGGTGGCGGAGACGGCGACGGACCCGGCGGCCGCCACGCCGCCGAAGAAGCCCAAGGTGGGCGGAGGCGGCAGTGCCGCCCGGCTGCCGGACCTGGTGCTGGTGGACGGCGGCCGCGGCCAGGTGAGCATGGCGCGCGAGGTGTTCGCCGAGCTGGGCCTGGACCTGTCGGTGATCGTCGGCGTGGAAAAAGGCGAGGGCCGCAAGGTGGGCCTGGAGGAACTGGTGTTCGCCGACGGCCGCGAGAAGATCTACCTGGGGCGCGACTCGGCGGCCCTGATGCTGATCGCCCAGATCCGCGACGAGGCGCACCGCTTCGCCATCACGGGCATGCGGGCGCGGCGCGCGCGCGTGCGGGTCGGCGGCAGCCAGCTGGAGGAGATCCCGGGCGTGGGCGCCAAGAAGCGGGCCCGCCTGCTGCAGCGCTTCGGCGGCGTCCGCGGCGTGGCGGCCGCCAGCGTGGAGGACATCGCCACGGTCGAAGGCATCTCGCGCGAGCTGGCCGAGGAGATCTATCGGGCGCTGCATTGAAGCGCCCCGCCCGATCGATAACGGGCAGCCGGACGCAAAAGTCGCAAAAGCCACGCAAAACTCGCGAAAGAGCATTGGGAAGTCCTTTTGCGATTTCCGCGGAACCTTCGCGACTTATGCGTCCGGCCGTCCTGGCCCCCGACCTCATGCACAATCCACCCCCATGTTCCTGACGGTCCCGACGCTCCTGACCTGGACGCGCATCATCGCGATCCCGCTGCTGGTGGGCGTGTTCTACATCGGCCTGGAGCACCGGCTGCAGAACCTGATCGCCACCGTGATGTTCGTGGTCTTCGCGGCCACCGACTGGCTCGACGGCTACCTGGCGCGCAAGCTGAACCAGCAGTCGGCCTTCGGCGCTTTCCTCGACCCCGTCGCCGACAAGTTCCTGGTGTGCGCCTCGCTGCTGGTGCTGGTGCACCTGCAGCGCGCCGACGTCTTCGTGGGCCTCATCATCATCGGCCGCGAGATCGCCATCTCGGCCCTGCGCGAATGGATGGCGCAGATCGGCGCCTCCAAGAGCGTCGCCGTGCACATGCTGGGCAAGGTCAAGACCGCCGTGCAGATGGTCGCCATTCCCTTCCTGCTGTACGACGGCCTGCTGTTCGGCGTGATCGACACCGGCGCCTGGGGCACCGGCCTGATCTGGATCGCAGCCCTGCTCACCATCTGGTCGATGATCTACTACCTCCAGAAGGCCCTGCCCGAGATCCGCCGGCGGGTCCACAAGTGAGCAGCGTCGCCACGCCCGACCCGCTGGTGCGGGCCATGCCGGCGGTGTTCGTCGTCATCTGGGCGACCGGCTTCATCGTGGCGCGCTACGGCATGCCCTACGCGCCGCCGATGAAGTTCCTGCTGGTGCGCTACGGCCTGTCGGTCGCCTGCTTCCTCGTCTGGGCCACGCTGGCGCGCGCCGCCTGGCCCAAGGACCGCACGCAGGCCCTGCACCTGGCCGTCACCGGCATCCTGATGCACGCCGGCTACCTGGGCGGCGTGTGGGCGGCGATCAAGGCTGGCATGGGCGCCGGCCTCGCCGCGCTGCTGGTGGGCCTGCAGCCGGTGCTGACGGCCATCTGGATCTCCACCCAGGGCGGCAAGGTCGCCGCCCGCCAGTGGGCCGGACTCGCGCTCGGCCTGGCCGGGCTGCTGCTGGTGGTGTGGCAGAAACTCGGCTACGGCGAAGTCGATCGCCAGAACCTGCTGTTCGCCATCATCGCGCTGTTCTCCATCACGGCCGGCACGCTGTACCAGAAGCGCTTCGTCGCGCCCTGCGACGTGCGCACGGCCAACCTGGTGCAGCTGGCCGCCGCCTTCCTGGTCACCCTGCCGCTGGCGCTGCTGGAAACCGAGGCCATGCGGTGGAACGGTGAACTCGTGGGCGCCATGGCCTGGTCCGTGCTGGGCATGACGCTGGGCGGCAGCTCGCTGCTGTACCTGCTGATCCAGCGGGGCGCCGCCACCGCGGTCACCAGCCTGATGTACCTGGTGCCGCCGACCACGGCCGTGATGGCCTGGGTCTTGTTCCGCGAACCGATCACCGCGCCCATCGTCGCCGGCATCGCGCTCACCGCCGCCGGTGTCAGCATGGTGGTGCGGCCGGCGCGCGCCTGAGGACGTCCATTCCGTGTTCGCTGGTTTCGACACCCTGGCCTGCGCGCGCGACGGCGTGCGCCTGCACGTGCGGCGCGGCGGGCGGGGCGCGCCGCTGCTGCTGCTGCACGGCCATCCCCAGACCCAGGCCATGTGGCACCGCGTGGCGCCGGCGCTGGCCGAACGCTTCGAAGTGGTGCTGATGGACCTGCGCGGCTACGGCGACTCCGGGCGGCCGCCGGCCGGCGAGGGTTCGGCCGCCTACGCCAAGCGCGAGATGGCGCTGGACGCGCTGCATGCCATGCGCACGCTCGGCCACGAACGCTTCCAGGTGCTGGCCCACGACCGCGGCGCGCGCGTGGCGCACCGTCTCGCGCTCGACCATCCGCAGGCGGTGGAGCGCATGCTGCTGCTGGACATCGCGCCCACGCTGGCCATGTACCGGGGCACCACCGAAGCCTTCGCCCGCGCCTACTGGCACTGGTTCTTCCTGGTCCAGCCGCCGCCGCTGCCCGAGGCGCTGATCGCCTCCGACCCGGTGCGCTACCTGCGTGCGGTGATGGGCGCGCGCCACGCCGGCCTGGCGGCCTTCGCGCCCGCGGCCCTGGCCGAGTACGAGCGCTGCATCGCCGCGCCCGGCAGCGCGGAATCGATCTGCGCCGACTACCGCGCCAGCGCCGGCATCGACCTGGAGCACGACCGCGCCGATGCGGCCGCCGGGCGCAAGCTGGTGCAGCCGCTGCGCGTGCTGTGGGGCGAGCACGGCGCGGTGGGCCGCTGCTTCGACGTGCCCGCGCTGTGGCGCGAAGCCGCAGACCATTTCACCGGCCGCAGCATTCCCTGCGGCCACTACATCGCCGAGGAAGCGCCCGCGCTGCTTCTCTCGGAAGCCGACACATTCCTGAGGAGTACCCCGTGAGCAAGAAGCGCATCGCATGCATGGCCGGCGACGGCATCGGCAAGGAAGTCATGCCCGAGGGCATGCGCGTGGTGGATGCCGCCGCGCGCAAGTTCGGCATCGACCTGCAGTTCGACGTGTTCGATTTCTCCAGCTGGGACTACTGCGAGAAGCACGGCAAGTACCTGCCCGACGACTGGAAGGAGCAGATCGGCGGCCACGACGCCATCTTCTTCGGTGCCGTCGGCTGGCCCGAGAAGATCGCCGACCACACCTCGCTGTGGCAGTCGCTGCTGCTGTTCCGCCGCGAGTTCGACCAGTACGTCAACCTGCGGCCGGCGCGCCTGATGCCCGGCATCGTCGCGCCCGTGGTGCGCAAGGACGGCAGCCGGCGCGAGCCGGGCGAGATCGACATGTACATCGTGCGCGAGAACACCGAGGGCGAGTATTCGGCCGTCGGTGGCCGCATGTTCCCCGGCACCGAGCGCGAGATCGTCATGCAGGAGACCATCATGTCGCGCGTGGGTGTCGACCGCGTGCTGAAGTTCGCGTACGAGCTGGCGCAGTCGCGGCCGAAGAAGCACCTGACCAGCGCCACCAAGTCCAACGGCATCGCGATCACCATGCCCTACTGGGACGAGCGCGTGGCCGAGATGGCGAAGCGCTATCCGGACGTGAAGACCGACAAGTTCCACATCGACATCCTCACCGCGCACTTCGTGCAGCGCCCGGACTTCTTCGACGTGGTGGTGGCCAGCAACCTGTTCGGCGACATCCTGAGCGACCTCGGCCCCGCGTGCACCGGCACCATCGGCATCGCGCCCAGCGCCAACCTCAATCCCGACCGCACCTTCCCCTCGCTGTTCGAGCCGGTGCACGGCTCGGCGCCAGACATTTACGGCCGCAACATCGCCAACCCCATCGGCCAGATCTGGTGCGGCGCGATGATGCTCGAGTTCCTGGGGCACAAGGACGCGCACGACGCCATCCTGCGCGCCATCGAGGCCGTGCTCGACCCTGCGTCGGGCGCGCCGCGCACGGCCGACATCGGCGGCACCGCCAGCACGACAGACGTCGGCAAGGCCATCGCCGAGGCGCTGTAACTTTGTTTATCGCCCTGCCGCCGCTAGGGCGAGGGCATATTGACACACCCAGCGGCGCTCGCTCTAATCGACGCCAGTGGCCGCCCTGGCCGCCCGCACAGTCTCCCTTCCCGCCAGCAGCAGGTTCGCTCCACGCGCGGGAACGGGAGACAAATTTTTGACGAGCACCGTCCACAACTCATTGACGAGGGGCCCCCCGTGAACAAGACCGAACTGATCGAGCACATCGCCAAACACGCAGACATCTCCAAGGCCGCGGCTACCCGCGCGCTGGAATCGATGATCGGCGCGGTGAAGACCACGCTGAAGAAAGGCGGGTCGGTTTCGCTCGTGGGTTTCGGCACCTTTGCCGTGGGCAAGCGGGCCGCCCGCAGCGGCCGCAATCCCCGGACCGGCGCCCAGATTAAAATCAAGGCTGCCAAGGTGCCCAAGTTCCGTCCCGGCAAGGCGCTCAAGGATGCGCTGAACTGAAAACGGTTTCCCGGTGGGGTGCTTAGCTCAGCTGGTAGAGCGGCGCCCTTACAAGGCGTAGGTCGGCGGTTCGAACCCGTCAGCACCCACCAAACGAGAAAGGCGAACCGCGGTTCGCCTTTCGATTTTTTCGAGAGCCCACAAGCCCATGTTCGATTTCGTCCGCAAGCACATGAAGGTGATGCAGTTCCTGCTGTTCATCCTGATCGTGCCGTCCTTCGTCTTCTTAGGGGTGCAGGGCTACGACCGCACCCAAGGGCAGGGCGAGACCGTCGCCAAGGTGGATGGCCAGCCCATCACCCAGGCCGAGTGGGACAACGCCCACCGGATGGAAGTCGACCGCCTGCGCCAGCAGATGCCCCAGCTCGACGCCCGGCTGTTCGACAGTCCCGAGGCCCGCTACGCCACGCTGGAGCGCATGGTGCGCGACCGGGTGCTGCGCGCCGCGGTGCGTGACGGCCACTTGGTGGTGGGCGACCAGCGCGTGGCGCGCGAGCTGGAGAACAACCAGCTGATCGCCTCGCTGCGCGGCCCGGACGGCAAGCTGGACATGGACCGCTACCGCGCCATCCTCTCGGCCCAGGGCCTGACGCCGGAGATCTACGAGAACCAGATCCGCGGCGAGCTCGCCACGCGCCAGGTGCTCGGCGGCGTGCAGGACAGCGGCTACGTCGCGCCGGCGCAGGCCGCCGTCGCGATCAACAGCTTCTTCGACCGGCGCGAGGCGCAGGTCGTGCCGTTCGCCACGGCGGACTACAAGGCCCGGGTGCAGCCCACCGAGGCCGACCTGGAGGCCTACTACAAGGCGCATCCGCAGCAGTTCCAGGCGCCGGAGCAGGCCGACATCGAGTACCTGGTGCTCGACCTGCCTGCGGTGCAGCAGGGCATCACCGTCAACGAGTCGGACCTGCAGGAGTACTACAAGCAGAACGCCGAGCGCCTCGCGGGTCAGGAAGAACGCCGCGCCAGCCACATCCTGGTGACGGTGCCCAAGGACGCGCCGCAGGCCGAGAAGGACAAGGCCAAGGCGCGTGCCGAGGAACTGCTGGCCGAGGTGAAGAAGAATCCCGCGAGCTTCGCCGAGGTGGCGCGCAAGAACTCGCAGGACCCGGGCTCGGCCGCGCAAGGCGGCGACCTCGACTACTTCCGCCGCGGCGCCATGACCAAGCCCTTCGAGGACGCCGTCTTCGCCATGAAGGACAAGGGCCAGATCAGCGACGTGGTCGAGAGCGAGTTCGGCTACCACATCATCCAGCTCACCGACGTCAAGGCGCCCAAGCAGCGCAGCTTCGAGGAAGTGCGGCCCGAGCTGGAGAAGGAACTGCGCAACCAGCAGGCGCAGCGCCGGTACTCCGAGGCGGCCGACACCTTCGCCAACTCGGTCTACGAGCAGGCCGACAGCCTCAAGCCCACGGCCGACCGGCTCAAGCTCGAAGTGCGCACCGCGCGCGCCGTCGGCCGCACGCCGGCGCCGGGCGCGGCCCCCGGTCCGCTGACCAACGCCCGCTTCCTCGAGGCGCTGTTCGCACCGGAATCGGTGGAACGCAAGCGCAACACCGAAGCCATGGAAGTCGGTCCCAACCAGATGGTGTCCGGCCGCGTGCTGCAGTACACGCCGGCGCGCACGCGCCCTCTCGACGAAGTGCGCGACCAGGTGCGCGAGCGCGTGGTCGCCGAGAAGGCCGCGGAGCTGGCGCGCAAGGAAGGCCAGGAGAAGCTGGCCGCCTGGAAGGCCGACGCCGCCTCGGCCACGCTGCCGCCGGCCGCGCCGCTGTCGCGCGAAGACATGCAGCGGGTGCCGCGCCCGGTCATCGAGGCGGCGCTGCGCACCGACCCGGCCACGCTGCCGGCCTGGGTGGGCGTGGACCTGGGCCCCGAGGGCTACACGGTGGTGAAGGTCAACAAGGTGCTGCCACGCGAGGCGCCTGCCGCCGCGCAGGCCCAGCAGGAAGCCGGCCAGTACGCGCGCGCCTGGTCGGCCGCCGAGGCCGGCGCCTACTACGAGACGCTCAAGAACCGCTTCAAGGCGCAGATCAACGTGCCCAAGCCGGCGCCGGCGGCGCAGCAGTGACGCCGCTGCCGGGCGGCAGGAGCGGCTGACAGCGCGCGGCGCAGGCGGCTGGCAGCGGGGCGGCCCGCGGTGCCCAACACTGCGGGCGATGAGCCGCCGAGGAGATGACCCGCCCGTCAGCGCGGCGGCCAGCGAGATCACCCGCCGCAACATCCGTACGGTGCGCGAGCTGGAGGCGCTGGCCGTCTCCGACCCCAGCTTCGCGGACCGCACCGCCGCCTTCGTGGCGCGGTTCGCCGGCAGCATCCACTTCGCCTGGATCCATGCGGTGCTCGTCGCCGCCTGGATCACGGCCAACAGCGTGCCGGGCCTCAAGCACTGGGATCCCTACCCCTACACCTTCCTCACGATGTGGGCCTCGCTCGAGGGCGTGTTCATCGCATCGTTCATCCTGATCGCGCAGAACTACGCCATGCGCCTGAGCGAGCGCCGCGCCCAGCTCGACCTCCAGGTCAACCTGCTGGCGGAGCAGGAAGCCACCAAGTCGCTCAAGCTGCTGGAGGAGGTGGCGCGCAAGCTGGGCATCCAGTGCGGCGACGATCCGGAAGTGGAGGCGCTGACGGAAGCGACCCGGCTGGACACGCTGGCACGGCAGATCGAGGAGACCGAGCGGCAGCTGGATTCCGGGCCGAAGGAGGGCAGGCGAGCGTAGCTGGCTGCCGCCGCGACCCTAGGACATGCACCATGCCACGAACCGATGCAGCGCGTCTGCCCACAGCGCCCATGCCGCCGCGGCCACCAGCAACAGGCCCGACAGGCGCGTGATGCGCGCTTCGCCGAAGCGGCCTGCCGCCCGGCGCAGGCGGCGCAGCAGCAGCGGGAAGGCGCCCAGCCAGACGCCACTTCCCACGGCGAAGGCGGCCATGGCCAGCGCGCCCTGCGCGGGCGTGCCGGCCAGCGCGGCGATCAGCAGCGCCGACCACAACAGGCCGCAAGGCGTGAAGGTCCACACCAGGCCAGCGCCGAACACGCCCGCCGGTCCGGCGGCGGCCGGGCGCACGCGTTGCCACAGCGCGCGGCCCGCCTGTTCGGCCCAGGCGGGCTGGCGTGCCAGCACCAGCAGCGTCAGGCCCCAGGCCAGCACGGCCAGGTGCAGGAAGGTCCAGGCGGGGCGCAGGCCCCCGGTGGCGTTGGACAGCCAGCCCACCGCCTGCACCGTGGCCGCCGCCACCGCACCGGCGGCTGCGTAGCCG
>JAEZKX010000041.1 GCA_023436025.1 Pseudomonadota bacterium
CCGCGGGGCTGGGCGGGTTTGCGCTGGAACGCGCGCTGGCCGACGAGGCGGTGCGCGCAGACGGCACGCGCATGCCGCTGGCCGCGCTGCGCGGCCGGCCGCTGCACGCGCTGGCCGGCATCGCCAATCCGGAAAGCTTCTTCGACATGCTGCGCGCGGCCGGCCTGGCCCTCGCCCGCACCACCGCCTTGCCAGACCACCACGACTTCGCCGAGGCGCCGGCGCAGCCGGGCGAGACGCTGGTGTGCACCGAGAAGGACGCGGTCAAGCTGTGGCGCCTGCGGCCCGACGCCTGGGCCGTGCCGCTGGTGGTGCGCATCGACGCCGGCTTCTGGCGGGAGTTCGATCGCCGACTCGACGCGCGGCTATCATCGCCGGATGGATCCCCGCCTGCTTGAGCTGCTCGTGTGCCCCGTGACCAAGGGCCCCCTCGACTACGACCGCGAGCGCCAGGAGCTGCTGTCGCGCAGCGCGCGGCTGGCCTATCCCATCCGCGACGGCATCCCGGTGATGCTGGAGGACGAGGCCCGCACGCTCAGCGACGAGGAACTCGAGCGCCTGCCTGCGCGCACGCCGCTGGTCTGAGCGACGCCTGCTTTCCATGAAGTTCACCGTCCTGATCCCGGCGCGGCTGGCGTCCACCCGCCTGCCCGACAAACCCCTGGCCGACATCGGCGGCAAACCGATGGTGGTTCGCGTGGCCGAACGCGCGCGGCAGTCGTCGGCGCAGCGGGTGGTGGTCGCCGCCGACAGCGAGCGCATCGCCGCCGCCTGCCGCGCGCACGGCATCGACGCCGTGCTGACGCGCGCCGACCATCCGTCCGGCAGCGACCGGCTGGCCGAGGCCTGCGCCCAGCTCGGCCTGGAAGACAGCGATGCCGTGGTCAACGTGCAGGGCGATGAGCCGCTGATCGCGCCGGCCCTGATCGATGCCGTGGCGCGCCTGCTCCACGAGCGGCCGCAGGCGAGCATGAGCACCGCCGCCCATCCGGTGGCCAGCCTCGAGGAGTTCGCCAACCCCAACGTCGTGAAGGTGGTGCTGCAGGCCGACGGCCTGGCGATGTACTTCAGCCGCGCCACCATTCCCTTCTGGCGCGACGGGCAGGGCCGGGGCGTGCTGCCGACGCCGGCGCCGCTGCGCCACATCGGCATCTACGGCTACCGCGCGGGCTTCCTGCGCGCCTTTCCGCAGCTGCCGCCGGCGCCGGTGGAGGCCTGCGAGGCGCTGGAGCAGCTGCGCGCGCTCTGGCACGGCCACCGCATCGCCGTGCACGTCACCGGCGAAGCGCCGGGACCGGGCGTCGACACGCCGGACGACCTGGAGCGGGTGCGCCGCCTGTTGACGTAAGTTCACGCACAGGGGTGCGTGCTATCCTTTGAATCAACAGGCGCGACGGCGGGCCGGCACGGCCCCGCCCCGCAGCGCCGGCCGATACCAACCATCCGAGGATTTCATGAGACTGATCTTGTTGGGCGCCCCCGGCGCCGGCAAAGGCACGCAGGCCGCATTCCTGACGCAGAAATACGGCATTCCGCAGATCTCCACCGGGGACATGCTGCGCGCCGCGGTCAAGGCCGGCACGCCGCTGGGCCTGGCAGCCAAGAAGGTCATGGACTCGGGTGCGCTGGTCAGCGACGACATCATCATCGGGCTGGTCAAGGAGCGGCTGGCGCAGCCGGACTGCGCCAAGGGCTTCCTGTTCGACGGCTTCCCGCGCACCATCCCGCAGGCCGACGCGATGAAGAACGCCGGCGTCAAGCTCGATTGCGTGCTCGAGATCGACGTGCCCTTCGAGGCGATCGTCGAGCGCATGAGCGGCCGCCGTTCGCACCCGGCTTCGGGCCGCACCTACCACCTGAAGTTCAACCCGCCCAAGGTGGAGGGGCAGGACGACGTGACGGGCGAGCCGCTGATCCAGCGCGACGACGACCGCGAGGAGACGGTGCAAAAGCGCCTGGAGGTCTACGCCGCGCAGACCCGCCCGCTGGTCGAGTACTACGCGAACTGGGCCAAGGCCGATCCGCAGAACGCGCCCAAGGTGCGCCGCATCGACGGCCTGGGGACGGTCGAGGAAATCACGGCCCGGGCCCTGGCCGCCCTGGCCGACTGCGAATAACGCCCCCGCACCCCCTCGCCCTGCGCCGCCACCGCCCCGCCGGGCGCCATGGAGGCGCCGTGCGCCGCGCCGCCAGCCTCAGGCCGGGCTCGAACGCAGCCCGTAGGCCTTGCCGTCCACGTACAGGTACTCGGCACGCAGGATAGGCTCGCCCTGCTCTCCCTTGAAGGTGTAGCCCAGCACGCCGACCGTCGCGCCGGGCTGGATCGGCGCCAGCTGCCACGCTTGCAGACGCGTGAGCGGTGCCAGTTCGATCCCCCAGGTCCGGTCCTTGCGCGTGGGCGCCACCGCCTTGGCGAACAGCGCCTGGCCGTCGATGGAAGCCGACTGGCGCGGCACCGCCCGGCTGGCCAGGTCCGCGGGCAGGCGGTAATCCGCCGGCAACTCCAGCATCAGCTCGGCATGCGGGTTCTGCCACTTCACCGCGGTCACGCGTCCCTGCAGGAACAGGGGGCGGTCGGTGTCGAAGCTGCTCCATCCGTGGTGGGCGCGCGCCGCCAGCGGCAAGGCGGCGGCGACAAGCAGGCAGGTGCGGCGTTTCATGGTCGGTCTCCTTGCGGTTGCCTCACTGGTAGGCGATCCAGCGGCCGCAGGTGAGCACGGCCAGCCACGTGATTGTGGACACGATCAACTGGAAGCGGGCGACGTTGTCGGCCCGCGCCAGCGACCCGCGCCCGTGGAACCAGGCGGCGTTGCAGCCGGCCAGAAACAGCAGCAGCATCTTCAGCGTGAAGGCGCGGTTGGCCAGCAGCTCGTCCGCCTGCGATGCGAACATCAGCAGCCCGGATGCGGCGGCCACGCCGAAGCCTGCCAGCGCGATGCCCAGGGCCAGCCGCGCCAGCGGCTGCACGGGCAGCGCCGCGCCCAGGCCGAACACGCGTGCCTCCAGCAGCACCAGGTTGCCCAGCAGCAGGGCGATGCCGAAGATGTGGACGATCTCGAGGACCGGATAAGCCCAGGGATGGGTGGCCAGGCCGCCGAGCATCAGGGCATGAGCTCCAGCATCAGCGCGATGCGCGCCTTCACCGGCGACAGGTCACCCGCATGCGGGAGGCGGTCGCCGGGGTGGTCGAGCACCACGCCTTCGGCGCAGCGCGAGGCGCGCCGCACGGCGACGCCGCGGGCCTGGGCATCGAGCAGCGCCGCCTCCAGCGCATGGTGCAGCGTCCCGT
>JAEZKX010000068.1 GCA_023436025.1 Pseudomonadota bacterium
GGGTCTGGGCACCGGCGGCGCCCGTGGCCAGCGCGATCAGCGTGGCGAGCGCCGGCCGCGTCAGGCGCGGCGAGACATTGCGTCGGTTCATGTTTCTTGGCCGCACTTCGTTCTTATGGATCGGGCCATTGTGGCCCGCTACGGATGAGTTGTCATCCCGTTCACCGCCCGTCCAGGCGAGGAACGGCCGCTACCGCGAGCAGACGTTCCGGATCCCGATCTCCCCGAGGATGCTGGTGAGCAGGGGGGCGTTCGAATTCGGCAGCGGGATGCGGTCGAAGTCGATGAACTTCGGGATGTCCTGGGCGCGGGCGGTGCTGCCGTCGGCTGCGGCGAAACCGGTCTCGCCGCGGCCCAGGTGCAGGATCTGGCTGGCGCTGACGATCTGGATGTGGCCGTCGCGGACGAACACGAACAGGCCTTCGGCCGCGTCCGACACGGGGCTGCTCGCGAACAGGTTGGCCGGCACGTTCGCCTGGTCGGGGCGCTCACCCTCGACCTCGGGCTGGTTGGTCACCGGCACGATCGGGCCGCTGGACGGGATGAACAAACCTTGGCCCGCCTGCAGGATCTGCAGCGCCGTGAGCGTGCCATGCCCCACCTCGATGGAACCGAGCCAGGTCCACAGCGTGAGGCCGGTGTTGGGGTCGGCGGGTTCGCCGGCGCAGGCGCCCGTGCAGACCACGTCGAAGCCGGTGCCGCGGATGCCGATGGTGGCGGTGGCCGTGCTGAAGCCGACGTTGCGGGTGTTGGCGCGGGCGATCAGGCCGGTCAAGGCGCGCACCGAGCCGCGCAGCACGGTGGCCAGGAACCGGCCCTCGCCCGCGTTCTGGCTGTCGTACACGAAGTTGTCGACGCGAAAGCGCGTCTGCGAGCCGAGGGACACGCGCGATTCGTCGCGGAAGGCCAGCATGCCCTGGCTGCCGCGCGCGGTCTCCACCACTTCGCCGGGATAGACGCTGCCGCCGTCGACCAGGCGCCGGCGCTCGCCAGCGGCATTGACCGCGAAGATCTCGCCGCGCGCGTTGACCAGCTTGGCGCTGGCCTGGACGGCAGACGGGCGCGCGGGCGTGGTGATGCGGGCCGACTCGGCACCGCAATCGCCCTGGCAGATGCGGGCGTCGAAATCGGTGCCGCGGATGCCGATGGTTGCGGTGTTGGTCTGCACCCGGGCCGCGTTGGGCGCGTTCTTGGAGATCAGGCCGGTGACCGCGCGGAAGCCGCCGCGCACCAGCTGCATCAGCATGCTGTTGTCGGGCGCGTTCTCGCGGAACTGGTACTGCTGCAGCACGAGTTCGGAGTTGGGCCGCACCGTCATGCGGGTGCCGTCCTGCAGCCGGATGATGGCCGTGCCGCCTTCCGAGGTGGTCAGCCGGTCGCCTTCGCGCAGCGGCAGACCCCGGCCCAGGGTGCGCGGCGCCTCGGAGCCGCTCTGGGCGAAACCGACGCCGCGCGAGAACTCCACCTCACCGACCTGGGCATGGGCGAAAGTAGCCAGCGCCAGGAGCGGAGCGGCCAGGAAGGGGGCAAGCCATTTCATTCGATGTTCTCTTCGGCGGATGTCGGACCCTGCGGCGAGGCGGTCTGGGCAACCGGTGCTCGACCGCTCGCGGGTTTATACACGGCCGTAGGCCGTGAAAAAATCACAGCCAGGCGGTGCACGAGGACTCACCGTGCGGATTTCACGATGAGCTACCGATTTTGCGGCCGGGCTGCCACGCCCGGCAAATCAGTTGGAGGTATGAAACGCGGCCGCCAGCGCGTTTTCGAGTGCCGGCAGGCGCGCGGCGAGCTGCGCCTGTCGGTCGGCGGGCGCCTCGCGCAAGGCGGCGTCCCAGACCGGGCGCGGGAAATGGCTGTCCCAGTCGAAGCGGGCGACCAGGTGCCAGTGCAGGTGCGGCACCGCGTTGCCCAGGGT
The DNA here is from genome assembly GCA_023436025.1 of Pseudomonadota bacterium. Lineage (GTDB taxonomy): Bacteria > Pseudomonadota > Gammaproteobacteria > Burkholderiales > Burkholderiaceae_C > Ramlibacter. The sequence goes on from JAEZKX010000068.1 coordinate 1,919, forward strand.
GGCGACGTTCATCTTGGTGGGCGCCAGGTGGCGCAGCATGGCGTCCTCGACGGCCGCCAGCGCGTCGATGCAGGCGTGGCGCTGCGCGCGCGACAGCTGCGACAGCTCGCGCACGTGGGCGTTCCAGACCAGCCGGTAGAAGCCCGGGAAGGCGGCCTCGCCGGCATGGACCAGCCGCCACTGCGGCGTCTCGACGACGACCCGGCCGCCCGGCTCGGCGCAGAGCGCACAGGCCGGCGCGCTCACACCAGCACCCGCTCGATGCCGCCGGCGTTGGCGGCCTTCACGTACTCGGGCATCCAGTTCTCGCCAAGGATCTTGTTGGCCATCTCGACGACGATGTAGTCGGCCTCGAGCAGGCCGTTCTGCAGGTCGTGGCTGTAGCGCGAAAGTCCCTGCAGGCAGCTCGGGCAGCTGGTGAGGATCTTCACGTCGCCCTGGGCGCCGGTGGCGCCGGAGGCGCGCAGCGCCGCCTCGTCCTTGCGCAGTTCCTCCTCCTTGCGGAAGCGCACCTGCGTGGAGATGTCCGGCCGGGTCACGCCGAAGGTGCCCGATTCACCGCAGCAGCGCTCCGACTTGCGCACCTGGTCGCCCACCAGCGCCTTGACCGTCTTCATCGGCTCCTGCAGCTTCATGGGCGTGTGGCAGGGGTCGTGGTACAGGTAGGCGCCGCCGCCATCGAGCTTGATGCCTTTTTCGAGCAGGTACTCGTGGATGTCGACGATGCGGCAGCCGGGGAAGATCTTGTCGAACTCGTAGCCTTGCAGCTGGTCGTAGCAGGTGCCGCAGGAGACCACCACCGTCTTGATGTCCAGGTAGTTCAGCGTGTTGGCCACGCGGTGGAACAGCACCCGGTTGTCGGTGATCATCTTCTCGGCCTTGTCGAACTGGCCGGAGCCGCGCTGCGGATAGCCGCAGCACAGGTAGCCGGGCGGCAGCACCGTCTGCACGCCGGCGTGCCACAGCATCGCCTGCGTGGCCAGTCCCACCTGCGAGAACAGGCGCTCGGAGCCGCAGCCGGGGAAGTAGAAGACGGCTTCCGATTCCGCGGTGGTCGCCTTGGGGTCGCGGATGATCGGGACGTAGTCGCGGTCCTCGATGTCCAGCAGCGCGCGCGCCGTCTTCTTCGGAAGGCCGCCGGGCAGCTTCTTGTTGACGAAGTGGATCACCTGCTCCTTGACGGGAGCGGCGAAGTGCGTCGCCGGCGGCTGCGTCACCTGCTTGCGGGCGAAGCCGCGCAGGAGGTCGTTGCCCAGGCGCTGCGCCTTGAAGCCCAGGTCCACCATGGCGCCGCGCACCAGCTTGATGGTCTCCGGGTTGGTGGCGTTGAGCATCAGCATGGCCGCGGCGTTGCCGGGGCGGAAGCTCTTCTGCCCCATCTTGCGCAGCAGGTTGCGCATGTTCATCGACACGTCGCCGAAGTCGATGTTCACCGGGCACGGGTTCACGCACTTGTGGCACACCGTGCAGTGGTCGGAGACGTCCTCGAACTCCTCCCAGTGCTTGATGGACACGCCACGGCGGGTCTGCTCCTCGTACAGGAAGGCTTCGACCAGCAGCGAGGTCGCCAGGATCTTGTTGCGCGGGCTGTACAGCAGGTTGGCGCGCGGCACGTGGGTGGCGCACACCGGCTTGCACTTGCCGCAACGCAGGCAGTCCTTGATGGAATCAGCGATGGCGCCGATGTCCGACTGCTGCATGATGATGGACTCGTGCCCCATCAGGCCGAACGACGGCGTGTAGGCATTGGTCAGGTCGGCGTACACCGAGGTGTCGGCGTCGACCATGCCCGCCTGCGAGGGCCGCAGCAGCTTGCCCTTGTTGAAGCGCCCCTCGGGGTCGACCCGGCGCTTGTACTCGGCGAAGGGCGCGATCTCCTCGTCGGTGAGGAACTCCAGCTTGGTAATGCCGATGCCGTGCTCGCCGGAGATCACGCCGTCGAGCGAGCGGGCCAGCACCATGATGCGCTTGACCGCCTCGTGCGCGGTCTGCAGCATCGCGTAGTCGTCGCTGTTGACCGGGATGTTGGTGTGCACGTTGCCGTCGCCGGCGTGCATGTGCAGCGCCACCCACACGCGGCCCTTGAGCACGCGCTGGTGGATGGCGTTCACCTCGGCCAGGATGGGCGCGAAGGCGTTGCCCGCGAAGATGGCAGCCAGCGGCGCGCGGATCTGGGTCTTCCAGCTGGCGCGCAGCGTGTGGTCCTGCAGGCGCGGGAACAGCGCGTCGGCGTCGCGCAGCCAGCCGCGCCACTGCTCGCGCACCTCGCGCACCAGCGCCAGCGCCTGCTGCACCCGGTCTTCCAGCAGCTCCGCCGAAGGGATCTCGCCGGCATCGTCCTGCCGGCCCAGCGGCAGGTTGCCGCGGGCGAAGAAAGCTTCCAGTTCGTCGGCCAGCGCGATCTTGTTGCGCAGCGACAGCTCGATGTTGATGCGCTCGATGCCGTCGGTGTACTCGGCCATCCGCGGCAGCGGGATCACCACGTCCTCGTTGATCTTGAAGGCGTTGGTGTGACGGCTGATGGCGGCGGTCTTCTTGCGGTCGGCCCAGAACTTCTTGCGAGCCTCTGCCGCGACGGCGGTGAAGCCCTCGCCCGCGCGCGAGTTGGCAATGCGCACCACCTCGCTGGCGGCGCGCGCCACCGCATCGGGGTCGTCACCGGCGATGTCCCCGATC
>JAEZKX010000137.1 GCA_023436025.1 Pseudomonadota bacterium
CGCGGCAGCGCGCAGCCGCCGCGGCGCCGCGTGGAGATGTTCCTGGTCGGCGGCTAGCGGTGCAGGCGCCCGCGCGCCGCCGCCGCTAGGATGTGGCGATGGCCAGACGCAACGCACTCACCCATCTCGACGAACAGGGCCGGCCGGCGATGGTCGATGTCTCGGCCAAGGCGGTCACCGCGCGCCAGGCGCTGGCGCAGTGCCGGGTCCGCTTTCCCGCCGACGTGGCCGCGCAGCTGCGCGGTTCGGGCCTGCGCAGCGCCAAGGGCGCGATCGTCGATACCGCGGTGATCGCCGGCACGATGGCGGTCAAGCGCACGCACGAACTGATCCCGTTCTGCCATCCGCTGCCGATCGACGGGGTGCGCGTCGATATCGACTGGCACGGCGAGCGCGAGCTGCGCATCGATTGCCTGGTGCGCACCACCCATCGCACCGGCGTGGAGATGGAGGCGCTGACCGGCGCGACCGTCGCCGCGCTCACCGTCTACGACATGTGCAAGGCGCTGTCGCACGCGATCGTGCTGGGCCCGGCGAAGCTGGTGGGCAAGCGCGGCGGCAAGCACGATTTCGGGAAGACCGGCTGATGGCGCGGGTCACCCTGCTGTATTTCGCCAGCCTGCGCGATGCCGCCGGCGCGCACTCGGAGACCATCGAGACAGGCGCGGCGGACCTGGCCGCGCTGTTCGACGAGGCCTGCCGGCGCCACGGCTTCGGGATGGGGCGCGAGCGCCTGCGCGTGGCGATGGATGGCGAGTTCGCGCGCTGGGCCGATGCGGTGCGCGACGGTGCCGAGGTGGCCTTCATTCCGCCGGTGTCGGGCGGATGACGCGCTTTCGTATCGCCGACGCGCCGTTCGACATCGCGCCCCTGCACCAGAGGTTGCGGCACGCGCGGGCCGGGGCCTTCGCGTCCTTCGAGGGCTGGGTGCGCGACCACAACGAGGGGCGCCCGGTCATCGGCCTGCGCTACGAGGCCTACGTGGCGCTGGCCGAGGCCGAGGGCGCGGGCATCGTGGCCGAGGCGCTGGAGCGGTTCGGGGCGATCGAGGCCTGCTGCGTGCACCGCACCGGCGAACTGGCGATCGGCGAGCTGGCGGTCTGGGTCGGCGCCAGCGCCGCGCATCGCGACGCCGCCTTCGATGCCTGCCGCTGGATCATCGACGAGGTCAAGGCGCGCGTGCCGATCTGGAAGCACGAACGCTACGCCGACGGCGAGGCCGGTTGGCTGCATCCGGACCAGGCCGGGCCGGGCGTGCCGCAAGCCTGACGCCGTCGCCCTGGGTCCAGGTCCAGAGGGCCCGCCACCACCGCCAGCCTTCGGGAGGTCCGCCATGCCCAGATTCGCCCCGTTCCTGCTCGCCGTCGCCCTCGCAGCGCCTGCTGGCGCGTCCGCGCAGGACACCCTGCTGGTCGGCAACAAGAGCGACGACACCGTCTGGCGCCTCTCGCTGGAGGACGGTCGCCGCACGGTGCAGTTCGCCAGCGGTGCCGGGCCGCACGAGATCGCGGTGGCCTCCGACGGGCGCACGGCGCTGGTGGCCGACTACGGCCAGGAGCAGGCCGGCCATTCGCTGACCCTGCTGGACCTGGCCGGGGACGGCGCGCCGCGCAGCATCGACCTCGGCGCGCATGGGCGGCCGCACGGCCTGCGCTATCTGCCCGACGGGCAGGTGCTGGTGACCACCGAGGGCAGCGGCTCGCTGCTGCGGGTGGATCCGGTGGCGGGCACAGTGGCGCAGGCGATCGAGGTCGGCGACGGCGTCGGCCACATGGTCGCCGTCGCCGACGATGGCGCGGTCGCCTACGTGAGCAAGATCGGGGCCGGGACTGTGTCGCGCATCGATCTCGCCGCCGGCCAGGTCACGCACGAGGCGGCGGCGGGCGAGGGCGCCGAGGGCATCGAGGTGGCGCCGGACGGCAGCGTCTGGGTGACCAACCGGGAGGAGGACACGGTCACCGTGCACGACCCCGACACCCTGGAGACGCTCGCGACGCTGCCAAGCGCGGGGTTCCCGATCCGCGTGGTCTTCACCCCGGACGGCCGCCACGCCCTCGTCACCAATGCCAGGGCGGCGACGATGACCGTCTTCGATGCGGCTGCCCGCGCGCCGGTGGCCACGGTCGCGCTGCGGCCGGAGGGCACCGAATCGGGGCAGAGCATGCTCGGCCGGGGACCGATGCCGATCGGGGTGATTGCCGATCCCGCGCGTCCGCGCGTCTATGTCGCCCTCAGCGGCGGCGACCGCATCGCGGTGATCGACAGCGCCCTGTGGCGCGTGCTCGACTACTGGCCCACGGGCAGGCAGCCCGACGCCCTGGGCCTCGCGCCCTAGGGCGCACCAGGGCGAAGGACGGCCGGAGGCAGGGATGCTGTGGAGTCGATATCTGGTGCTGGCGCTGGGCCTGGCCTGTGGCGCGGGATGCCGGACGACGCCGCTGGAGACGCCGGCCGTCGACCCGGTCGGGACCGTGGACATGGCGCTGGTGCCGCCCGCGGCGGGCACGGCGCGCATGCAGCTCGATCCCAGCCAGGCCTTCGTATTCCCGCTGCTGCGCGAGTCGCAGCTGCCCGAGTACCCGCCGGAGCTGCTGGCCCTGCGCCTGGACCCCCAGGCCCTGTGCGTGGACGTGGATATCGACGCCCAAGGCCTGGTCTCGCAGGTGCGCGGCCGCGACGACGCCGATTGCGCCGCGGCCGGGCCGCACGCATCGAGATTCGCCGCCGCGCTGGAAGCATCCGTGCGGCAGTGGCAGTTCGACCCGGCACTGGTCTGCCGCACGCCGGACGGGCGCGCGGCGGCCGATGCCTGCGCCGAGCCCGACGCCATCGACACTCCCGTCGCGCTGCGGTTGTCCTACGCCTTCGTCTTCAGCCAGCAGGACGGGCAGCCCCGGGTGGAACTGCGGCCGGGTCGCTGAGCAAGGTTGTCGTGGCAATGCCAGGAAATCGCGGGCCTGAAAGGGTGATGACCCCGCCGGCTGACCGCGCAGCGGAATGCCCCGGGCCCCCGCGGATGCATCACCGTCGCCACGGGCGAGGACATCTGGCGCGGGCCGACGCCCGCATGTGGCGGTAGCGGTGTGTCCTGCAGGCCACGGAACGCAAAGCGCGCGACACCGACGGTAGACGCCGCGAACCGTGGGCCTGAAAGGGTGATGACCCCGCCGGCTGACCTCGGCACCCGCATCGACCGATACCGTTGCTGCCTTCCGGCCCTGGCGGGGTTTTCGATCTAGCGTCGCGAGGGACCGAC
>JAEZKX010000153.1 GCA_023436025.1 Pseudomonadota bacterium
GGCCTCGCGCGGCGCCAGCAGCGCGAAGGCCACGGCGCACAGCAGGCTCGCCACGCCCGGCACGATGAAGGCCATGCGCCAGCCGGCGTACTTCACCAGGAAGCCGGTGAGCACCGCGGCACAGGCGATGCCCAGGTTGCCGGCCAGGCCGTTGACGCCCAGCGTCCAGCCCGGGCGCGCGGCGCCCTGCACCAGCATCGGAATACCCACGGGGTGGTAGATGGACGCGAAGCAGCCCAGCAGCGCCAGGGCGATGGCCAGGGCCCAGGGGGAGCCGGCCAGCCCGGCCAGGATGGCCGCCACGCCCATGCCGGCGAAGAACAGCACCATCATCGGCCGGCGGCCCCAGTGGTCGCCCAGCTTGCCGGCCGGCAGTGAACCGATGCCGAAGAAGAAGAACGCCGCGGCGCCGTAGGGCATCAGGTCCTCCCAGCGCGCCAGCTTGAACTCGGCCGCGATGCTGGTCACCGCGGTGGCGAAGATCAGCAGGAACATGTGGTCGATCGCGTGGCCGACGTTGAGCAGCAGCCGCACCGGGGTTTTTTGCATGTTGTTTGCCTCCGGGCGCGGAGCTTAGCAAGCGAGGGGCGGGGCCAGCGGTTTCACCGGGCCAGGCCGCGCTGGCCGCGCGAGCACAACCGGGCCGGTGCGAGGGCGCGCTGGCGCAGGAAAGCGCAGCGGCTTGGCTCAGACTGCCAGGCGTCGGCGCCAGCGCGCAAGGGCGCCGAGCCAGTCGCCGACTGCGGCGGGCGCGGGTGACTGCAGCACGACCGTCGCCTCATGCAGCGCGGTCACGCACGCCTCCCGCAGGTCCGGCAGCACGGCCGGTGCGGCGTAGCGCACCGGCGCGGGCCAGACCACGGTGCCGCCCAGCCAGCGCGCGGGTTCCTGCACGAGCACTTCGCCCTGCGACAACACCGCGGTCTCGCCCCTGTGGAGCTGCTGCAAGGCCTGGCCGGGTTCGAGGCGTTGCAGGCGTGATTGCGTGTTCATGGCGGCAAGTTTAGGATTCAAGCACTTTCATATTCAATTGAATCCAATTTCAATGCACGGCGAACCGGGTCTTCCCACCTTGCGGCAACTGGAGCTTCTGGTCGCACTGCCAGGCGCGTCCAGCATCGCCGCCGCCGGCACCAAGGTCGGCATGAGCGCGTCCGCCACCAGCCATGCCCTGCGCGCGCTCGAAACCGTGCTGGGCTGCGAGGTGGTCGACCGGCTGGCCGCCGGCGTGGTGCTGACGCACGCCGGCGAGCAGGCGCTGGTGCATGCGCGCGACGTGTTCGCCTCGCTGCAGCAGGTGAAGTCGGTCGCCGAGGCCGCGGCCGGGCTGAAGACCGGGCTGCTGCGCATCGGCTCGATCGGGCCGAGCACCTCGCTCACGCTGCTGCCGCCCTTGCTGGAGAAGTTCCGCCAGCGCTACCCCGGCGTCGACGTGCACGTCACCGAGCGGGCCGACGCGGACATCGAGGAGGACCTGGTCGAGCGTCGGGTGGAGATCGGCGTGGTGCGCCTGCCGCAGCCTACGCTGGACACGCTGGCGCTGGCCACCGACGAGCTGGTGGCCATCCTGCCCGAAGGCCATCCACTGGCGCAGCGGCCCGCTGTCACGGTGCGCGAGCTGGCCGACTACCCCCTGATCCTCACCCAGGCCGGCTCGCAGGACATGGTGCTGCGCATGTTCGAGCGCGCCGGCGTGCGGCCCAAGGTGGCCCACGAGCTGTTCCAGGTGGCGTCCATCCTGGAGTTCGTGGCGCACGGCAACGGTGTGTCGGTGCTGGCCTCGCTCTCCGTGCCCGAGCCGCGCGCCGGGCTGGTCTTCCGGCCCATGGCGCCGCGCGTGCCGCGCCGCGTGGCCATCGCCTGCCTCGATGCCAACCGGCTGTCGCCTGCCGGCCGCGCCTTCTGGGACATGGTGCGCAAGGACGGCCCGTCGCGGGCCTGAGACCCCCCCGCCGCCGCCGCTTGGCGGACAATCGGCGCTGCATTCCCGCAGTTCCGTCCTTGATCTCGTCGTTCGCTTCCCTGCGCGCCCGGTCCGCCGCCATCGCGCGCCGCCCCCTCTTCCGTGCCGGTGCCGTCGAAGCCCTGCCCATGGCCGTGGGCATCGGCGCCTGGGGCCTGATCGCCGGCGTGGCCATGGCCAAGAGCGGCATGGGCGTGCCGCTGGCCGTGCTGATGTCGCTGGTGGTCTACGCGGGCTCCGCCCAGATCGCGGCGCTGCCGCTGATCGCCGCCGGCGCGCCGATGTGGGTGGTGTGGGCGACGACGCTGTGCGTGAGCCTGCGTTTCCTGGCCTTCAGCTACCACTTCCGGCCCTACTTCGCCCACTTGCCGCGCCGGCAGCGCGCCTGCCTCTCGTTCCTGATGGGCGACAGCAGCTTCGCGCTGTTCATCCGGCGCTACCCGCAGCCGATCCCGGGCGAACGCCACCAGGACTACTTCCTGGGCAGCGGGCTGGTGACCTTCGCCGTCTGGCAGGTGACCATCATCACCGGCATCGTGGCGGGCAACGGCATCCCCGAGGATTGGAACCTCGGCTTCGCGGGCACCATGGCCCTGCTGGCGCTGACCTGCACCTTGCTGCGCAGTCCGGTCAGCCTGGTGGCCGCGGTGGTCGCCGGCAGCGCCGCCGTGGCGGCCTATGCGCTGCCCATGAAGCTCAACATCATCGTGGCCATCGCCGCGGCCGTGGCGGTGGGCGCCCTGGCCGGCCGCAGCCGCGCCTTCGGCGGGGGCACCGCGTGACGCAGCTGGAAATCCTCCTCACCACGCTGGGCATGGCCGCCATCGTCCTGGGTTGCCGCGCCTTCTTCCTGCTGCCACGCGAGGAGCTGCCCATGCCGGCCTGGCTGCGCGAGGGCCTGCGCTTCGCCCCGGTGGCGGCCCTGGCCGCCGTGGTGGCGCCGGAGCTGGTCATGACGCAGGGCGAACTCATCGGCACCTGGCGCGACCCCCGCATCTTCGGGGCGCTGGCCGGACTGGCCTGGTACGCCTGGCGGCAGGGACTGTTCGGCACCATCGTCTGCGGCACCGGCGTCATGCTGGCGCTGCGCTTCGGACTGGGCTGGTAAGGCCGGACTGCGGTGCGCCTCTACAATGGGGGCAATGCAGATCCCGACCCGAGTCGCTCGGCGGGCGCCCCTGTCCGGTCGTGCCGGGCTGCTGGGCGTGGCCCTGATGCTGGCCGCGCTGTCCAGCGGCACCGATGCACGGGCGGCGGATGCGCAGTCCATCACCGCCGAGATCGGCCGCGGCAAGGCGTCGTGGTACGGCGCCCGCTTCCATGGCCGCCGCACCTCCAGTGGCGAACGCTTCGACATGCACGCGCTGACGGCCGCGCACCCCACGCTGCCCTTCGGCACCCACGTGCGCGTGCGCAACGAGGCCAACGGCCGCGAGGTGGTGGTGCGCATCAACGACCGCGGGCCGCACATCGGCGGCCGCATCATCGACCTGAGCAAGGCGGCTGCCGCCGCGCTGGGCATCCTCAAGGCCGGCGAGGCGAAGATCGTGCTGCTGGCGCACCAGGCCCAGCAGGGCCTGGGGTCGGTGGCTGCCACGGCGGTGGGCGCCAGGCTGCGTGATGA
>JAEZKX010000187.1 GCA_023436025.1 Pseudomonadota bacterium
CATCGGCGGCGCTGCGCCAGGCGCCGTCAGGGCGTGATCAGCCCCTGGCGCACCGCGAACAGCGTGAGGCTGGCCAGGTCGTTGATGCCCAGGCGCTCCATGATGCGGGCGCGGTGCGCATCGACCGTCTTCGAGCTCAGCCCGAGTTCGAAACCGATCTCCTTGGCCGACAGGCCGCGTGCCAGCATGGTCAGGATCTCGATCTGCCGATCGGTCAGCAGTTCGTCCAGGCGCGGCTGCGCCGGCTTCAGCAGCTCCTGCGTCACCGAGCGGCTGAAGTACGAGCCGCCCGCCACCACGGCATGCAGGGCCAGTTCCAGCTCCTGCGCGGTCGAGCCCTTGGGCACGTAGCCGCGGGCGCCGTAGTCCACGGCCCGCTTGATGAAGTCCGCCGTCTCGAACATCGACAGCACCAGCACGCGCACGGCCGGATGGCGCTGGTGGATCTGGCGCAGCGCAGCCAGCCCGTCGAGCCCGGGCATGGAGATGTCGGTGATGACCACGTCGGGCTGCACGCGCTCCAGCGCCGCCAGCAGTTCCTCGCCATTGGCCGCCTCGGCCACCACGCAGACGCCAGGAATGCCGGACAGGACGGCCTTGATCCCGGTGCGGACCAGGTCGTGGTCATCCGCCAGCACGACCTGGATGGCTTGGAACGAAGAAGTCGACATGGCTGTGTACGGAATTTGGATGCACCTGCGCCCATGATGCCGTCGGCGCACGGCAGCGGCACGCGCCCGTCAGCTTCAACTGGGGATTCGTGCACGCTGCAGGGATGCGCGCAACTCATCCGGTTGCGCCGCGGCGCGCCTTGCACCTCCCGCGCGCCACCCGTAGGAGCGGTCCTACGGCTGTGCAAGCGCCCTGCCCCCAGAATCCAGCACGAGCAGCAGCAGGGCTGCGCACCCCTCCTCCCCATCCTTCACGCCAATGACCATCGCCGCGGCCACCTCCCCCCCAGAGCCGATCGAGGAGGTGTTCGTCGGCCCCGGCGAGATGGCCCGCCTGATGCGCGCGCACGATTGGGCCTCCACCCCCCTGGGGCCGCCGCAGCAGTGGCCCAACGCCCTGAAGGTGGCCCTGCGGCTGCTGCTCACGTCGCGGTTCCAGATGTGGCTGGGCTGGGGGCCGGAGGTCCACTTCTTCTACAACGACGCCTACCGGCCGACGCTGGGCATCAAGCATCCGTGCGCCCTGGCCCGGCCCACGCGCGAGCTGTGGGCCGAGATCTGGGACGACGTCAAGGGGCGGATCGAGACCGTCTACCAGCGCGGCGAGGCCACCTGGGACAAGGCGCTGCTGCTCATCCTGCACCGCTCCGGCTATCCGGAGGAGACCTACCACACTTTCTCGTACAGCCCGCTGTACGGCGACGACGGCCGGGTCGAGGGGCTGTTCTGCGCGGTCAGCGAGGAAACCGGGCGGGTCATCAACGAGCGCCGGCTGGCTGCGCTGCGCGAGCTGGCCGCGGGGCTGGCCACCGCCGAGACGCCGCCGGCGGTGTTCGCCGCCGCCTGCACCGCGTTGCACAACGCCAGCCGCGACTGGCCCTTCGCCCTGCTCTACCAGCTGGACGAGCCGGGCCGCGCCACGCTGCGCTGTGCCGCCGGCATCGACCCCGGCCATGCGCTGGCGCCCCGGACGCTGGCGGCGCACGCCGGCCTGCCCTGGGACCTGGACCAGCTGGCCACAGCCGGCGGCCCCTTCGTCGTGGACCTGCCTGCGGACGCCCCCATGCCGCGCGGCCCCTGGGGCACGACGCCGCCGCAGGCGGTGGTGGTGCCGGTGGCCACCAATGCCGCCGGGCCGGCCGCCTTGCTGGTGGCGGCCCTGAACCCCTACCTCGGGCGGAGGGACGACATGCTGGGCTTCGCCGGCCTGTTCGCCGGCCAGGTCGGCGCCAGCCTCGGCAACGCCTTCGCCTACGAGCGCCACCTGGCCGAACGCGACCGCCTGCGCGCGCTGTTCCGCGGCGCGCCCGGTTTCCTGGTGGTGCTGGGCGGCCCGACGCACGTGGTGGAGCTGACCAACAGCTCCTACGAGGAGCTGATCGGTTTCCGCGACATCGAGGGCAAGCCGCTGGCGCAGGCGCTGCCCGAAGTGGTAGGCCAGGGCTTTCTCACGCTGCTGGACCAGGTGTACGCCAGCGGCGAACGCCACGTCGGGCGCAACGTGATGGTCAGGCTCGCCAGCCGCGAGTCGCCCGAGCTGCGCACGCGCTATGTCGACTTCGTGTACCAACCAGTGCGCGACGCCCGCGGCCACGTGAGCGGCATCTTCGTCGAAGGCAGCGACGTCACCGACAAGGTCGAGGCCGAACAGGCGCTGCGCGCGCTCAACCACAACCTGGAGGCGCGCGTGGAGGAGCGCACGCGTGCGCTGGAACAGGCCCTGGAGAAGCTGCGCGAGGAATCGCGCCAGCGCGAACAGGCGCAGGACGCGCTGCGCCAGTCGCAGAAGATGGAGGCGGTTGGGCAGCTCACCGGCGGCATCGCGCACGACTTCAACAACCTGCTGCAGGGCATCACCGGCGCGCTGGACGTGATGACGCTGCAGCTGCAGCGCGGCAGGACGCAGGGGCTGGAGACCATGATCACGCGCGCCATGGGTTCGGCGCGCCGCGCCGCGGGACTCACGCAGCGCCTGCTGGCCTTCTCGCGCCGGCAGGCGCTGGACCCGCGACCGCTGAACGTCAACAACCTGCTGACGCCGATGGAGGAGCTGCTGCGCCGCACGATGGGCGAGAACATCCGCATCGAACTGGTGCTGGCGGCGGGCCTGTGGCCCACGCTGTGCGACCCCAACCAGCTCGAAAGCGCCATCCTCAACCTGTGCATCAACGCGCGCGATGCCATGCCCGGCGGCGGCCTGCTCACCATCGAGTCGGCCAACACCCACCTGGACGACCACTATGCGGCGTTGCACGACGTCCAGTCCGGGCAGTACGTGTGCGTGAGCGTCACCGACACCGGCGCCGGCATGCCGCCGGACGTGCTGGCCAAGGCCTTCGATCCCTTCTTCACCACCAAGCCGATCGGCCAGGGCACGGGGCTGGGCCTGTCCATGGTGTACGGCTTCGTGCGCCAGTCGCACGGCCACGTGCGCCTGTACAGCGAGGTCGACCGGGGCACCACCGCCAGGATCTACCTGCCGCGCCACTGGGGCGAGGCCGACGCGCCCGAGCCGCTGCCGCCGATCAGCGACGAGCACCGCGCCACCACCGGCGAGGTGCTGCTGGTGGTGGAGGACGAGCCCATCGTGCGCGCAACCATCGTCGACGTGCTGCACGGCCTGGGTTACCTCACGCTGGAGGCGGCCGACGGCGCCACCGCGCTGGCCATCCTGCAGTCGGACGCGCGGATCGACCTGCTGGTCACCGACGTCGGCCTCCCGGTGCTCAACGGCCGCCAGCTCTACGACGCCGCACTCGCCCGGCGGCCGGGCCTGAAGGTGCTGTTCATGACCGGCTATGCCGAGAACGCCGCCTTCGGCTCCGGCATGCTGGGCCCCGGCATGGAACTGATCACCAAGCCCTTCCCGATGGAGCGGCTGGCGACCAAGGTGGGGGCGATGCTGGAGCGGCAAGCGCGCTGATGCGGGCGGCATCCGCTGCCGCCCTCACCGCACGACCTGGCGTCCCTTGCGCGTGCCGGCCGCGCGCGCGGCCCGGGGCCCACCCCCGTGCACCGCCGCGTCGTCCACCGCATGCGGGCCGTCGAAGTTGCCCTCCAGCGTGTCCAGGCGCACGCCATCCGCACGGCCGGGGAGGAAGGCCTGCAAGCCCAGCGGCCCGGGCGCGATGCGCACCCGCACGCTGGCTCCGCCGACCTCGCGCCGGTAGTCGTAGATGCCGGGCTTCCAGACCTCGGCCGCCGAATGCAGGCGATGGGTGCCCAGCAGGTCGCCGATCTGCTTGCGCAGGCCATGGCGTTCGAGTTGCACTGCCTGCACCTGGGCGAACAACGCATCGACGCCCGAGCGGTCGCCGCCGGCCTTGCTCAGGTCGAACGCACGATTGAGCAGCGCGCCCTCGTGCTCGATCAACTCCGCGACGCGCGACCGCAAGGCCGCGATGCTCTGGTCCTGCCCCATCCTGGGAGTGTGCGGGGGGCTGGAGGCTCAGCGCGCAGGCGGCCCAGCCAGGTACTCGTCAGGCGCCGGCCGACAAAGCCGCACGCCCAGGCCCTTGCGCGCGCGGATGGGACGGGCGCACCGCATGGTCTCAGGGCGCCAGGTCGGCGCCAGCGCCGCCATGCATGCGCGCAGCCGGCCCCGCCGCGCCAGCGGGCAGCTCGAAGGCGAGCGGGGAAGCATCCGCCGCCGACGTGTCCCCAGCCAGCGGGAACTCCGGGAAGGCGGCTTCGAGCAAGCCGAGCAGCAGCGGCGCGTCGCGGCCGATCCCGGCATGCAAGGCGCGGACGGCCTTGTCGAGGTGGGAGTGCACCAGCACCCGCACGGCCGGGGCACCGAGCAGCTCCACCAAGGTGCCCTTGCCGCGGTCCTGGCCCGCGTCCTCGCGACCCGCCGCCGGCGCCTCGTCCTCCAGGTCGTCGCGCAGCTGGAAGGCCTGGCCCAGCGCGAACGCCGCTTCGCGCAGCGGCGCCACGGCATCGAGGCGCGCGGCCGCCTGGGCTGCCAGCTCCAGGCAGCAGGCAAACAGCACGCCGGTCTTGAGGTCGTTGGCTTCGGCCACGCTGTCGGGGCGGCGCGTGGCGCCGGCGTCGTGCAGGTCGCGGTACTGGCCGCGCACCAGGCCCTGGGGGCCGATGGCGGCACACAGCACCTGCACCGCCTCGGCCCGGACGGTGGCCGGCAGTTGCGGCGCGGCGGCCGTGATGCGACAGGCTTCCGACACCAGGGCCACGGCCGCAAGCATGGCGGTGTCCTGGCCGAAGCGCAGGTGCACCGTGGGTTGTCCGCGCCGCAGCAGCGCGTTGTCCATGGCCGGCATGTCGTCCAGCACCAGGGAGGCGCAGTGCACCATCTCCACGGCGCAGGCGAGGTCGAGCAAGGCAGCCGTACGGGCCCCGAGCGCCTGGCCGGCCAGCAACACCAGCAACGGCCGCAGCCGCTTGCCGGCCCCGAACACCGCGGCATGGAGGGCGGCATTCACGCTGCCAGGCTGTTCGTCCTGCGGCGGCAGCAAGGCGGCCAGGCGTTGCTCCACCTGCAAGCGCAGGATCGCCAGGGTCGCCGGGCGCGGCGCGGATGTCCTCATCTCGTCTCCAGATCTCGGATGGCCCGCAGAGTAGCTCCGCGCCCCATGCAAGACGAGGGCGCCTGGGCAAGTCGAGACTTTGTCCTACGAAGAAAATTTACACCGCTGGTAACTTCCCCGGCTTCGTGACACATTTCGCAGTCATCGCGCCGCCGTTCCCGAGCCACGTGCGCGCGCTGGAAGCATTGGCGGCTGTCCTGCTCGACCGCGGCCACCGCATCAGCTGGATCCACCAGGCCGACGTGGCGCGCTTCGTGCGCGATCCGCGCATCGCCTTCGTCCCCGTGGGCCCCGGTGGCGCCGGCCCCGTCGATGCCATGGTCGAACGCGCTGCGCGGCCCGGCGGCCCGCTCGGGCTGGGGCGGGTGATCCGCGACGTCGCCGCCTGCACCGACCTGCTCTGCCGCGAGGCGCCGGCGCAGCTGCGCGCGCTGGAAGTCGAGGCCGTCCTCGCCGACCAGATGGAAGCCGCTGGTGGCCTGCTGGCGCGCACGCTGGGCCTGCCCTTCGTGTCCATCGCATGTGCGCTGCCGGTCAACCGCGAGCCGCGCGTGCCGCTGCCGGTGATGCACTGGCCCTGGGCCGGCGACGAGACCGGGCTGCACCTGAACCGTCACAGCACACGCGTGTACGACTGGATGATGCGGCCGCACGCGCAGGTGATCGAACGGCATGCGCGCGCCTTCGGCCTGGGGCCGCTGCGCGCGCTGGAAGACTGCCTGTCGCCGCGCGCGCAGGTGAGCCAGACCGCGGCTGCCTTCGACTTTCCGCGCGAGCAGGCGCCGGTACAGCTGCACCACGTCGGGCCGCTGCGGCCCACGCAGGACGACCGTGAACCCTGGCCCGCCGCCTGGCGCGCCGCGCCCGGGCAAGCCTTCGTGTTCGCCTCGCTCGGCACGCTGCAGGGCGGGCGCTTCCGGCTGCTGCAACGCATCGCGCAGGCCTGCCGCGCCGAGGGCGTGGCCCTGCTGCTGGCGCATTGCGACCGCCTGGACGAGCGCCAGGCACGGGCGCTGCAGCGCGCCGGCGCCACCTGGGTGACCGGCTTCGCGCCGCAGCAGCAGGCCATCGCCCGGGCCGACGTGGTCATCACGCACGCCGGGCTCAACACGGTGATGGACGCGTTGGCCGCCGGCAAGCCCATGCTGCTCTTGCCCATCGCTTTCGACCAGCCGGGCGTGGCCGCGCGGGTGCTGCATGCCGGCGCCGGAGTGCGCGTGCTGCCGGCGCTGGCCACCACCAGTGCCCTGCGCAAGGCGCTGCGGCAG
>JAEZKX010000236.1 GCA_023436025.1 Pseudomonadota bacterium
GGCCTGCATCGTGGCGGCGGCCGGCCGTTCCCGCGTCGCGCAGCGGGAGGCGGCCACGCCCGCATCGCCGGGGCCAGCTCCGCGCAAGGCAGCGCAGGCAGCGCAGGCAGCGCAGGCAGCGCAGGCAGGCAGGCAGGCAGGCGCCATTAGATTGTGCACGATTCAATTTCGAGCTACATTACAGCCATGCCCTCGCGCAAGCTCCCGCCCGACCAGTCGCTGCGGCTGGACAACCAGCTCTGCTTCGCGCTGTACTCGGCGTCGCTGGCCATGACCAAGCTGTACAAGCCGTTGCTCGACGGCCTGGGCCTGACCTACCCGCAGTACCTGGTGATGCTGGTGCTGTGGGAGGGCGACGGCCTCATGGTGTCGGAGCTCGGCCAGCGGCTGTCGCTCGACTCCGGCACGCTGACGCCGCTGCTCAAGCGGCTGGAAGCCAACGGCCTGCTCACCCGCGTGCGCGACGCCGCCGACGAACGCCGCGTGCGCGTGCACCTCACCGCCGCTGGCCGCCGCCTGAAGGCGCGCGCCCTCGACGTGCCCGAATGCCTGCTGGCCGCGAGCGACTGCACGGTCGCCGAACTGACCGAGCTCACCCGCGAGGTGCGCGCCCTGCGCGAGCGGCTCGTGGCCTGACCGAACCTCCCTCCCCTCCCCAACCGAAAGGAACGCCCATGCCCGCCACCCTCGACAAGGTCCTCTACACCGCGAAGGCGCACACCACCGGCGGCCGCGACGGCGCGTCGCGCAGCGACGACGGCCGCCTCGACGTCAAGCTCTCGCCTCCGGGCACGGCGGGCACCGGCACCAACCCCGAGCAGCTGTTCGCCGCCGGCTACTCGGCTTGCTTCATCGGCGCCATGAAAGCGGTGGCCGCCAAGCAGAAGATCACCCTGCCGCAGGATCTGGCCATCGACGCCGAGGTCGACCTGGGCCCGGTGGGCCAGGCCTATGGCATCGCCGTGCGCCTGAACGTCAGCCTGCCCGGCATGGACCGCGCCGCGGCGCAGCAGCTGGTGGACACCGCGCACCAGGTCTGCCCCTACTCCAACGCCACGCGCAACAACATCGAGGTCACGCTCACCGTGGTCTGAGCCGGGCGCGCGCCGAAGCGCCCGCGGGTGGCCCGCAGGAGTGGGCCGCGCGCGGGGCGCGCCCAATTCCGAATGTGTCGGCGGCATGGCCGCGAAGGGACATCCATGAGCACGACCACGCTGCTGGTGCGCAAGGAGAGCGTCACCGACGCCCGCATCGCCGTCGAGGAAGACGCGCCGCTCGCGTCCGGCCAGGTGCGGGTGCGGGTGGACCGCTTCGGCCTCACGGCCAACAACATCACCTATGCGGCCTTCGGCGAGGCCATGCAGTACTGGCGCTTCTTCCCGGCGCGCGACGCGGGCTGGGGGATCGTTCCGGTGTGGGGCTTCGGCACCGTGGTGCAGTCGCTGCACCCGGGCGTGGCGGTGGGCGAGCGGCTGTGGGGCTACTGGCCCATGGCCAGCAGCGCCGTGCTGCAGCCGCAGCGCCTCACCGAACGCGGCTTCGTCGACGGCGCGCCCCACCGCGCCGAACTGCACGCGCTCTACAACCAGTACCTGCGCCGCAGCCGCGACCCGTTCTACGGCGCCGACAGTGAAGACGCGCAGATGCTGCTGCGGCCGCTGTTCACCACCGCGTGGCTGATCGACGACTTCCTGGCCGACAACGCGTTCTTCGGCGCGGACACCGTGCTGCTGTCCAGCGCATCGAGCAAGACGGCCCATGCGACGGCCGCCCTGCTGCATCGCCGCCCCGGCGTCACGGTGGTGGGCCTCACCTCGGCGGCCAACCGCGCCTTCTGCGAGGGCCTCGGCTGCTACCACCGCGTGCTGGCCTACGAAGACCTGGCGCAGCTCGACCCCGCCACCCCCTGCGTGTACGTCGATTTCTCCGGCAATGCGCGCTTGCGGGCCGAGGTGCACCGCCACGTCACGTCCCTGCGCTACAGCTGCGCGGTCGGCGGCACGCACATCGGCGCCCTGGGCGGCGCGGGCCAGTTGCCCGGCCCGCGGCCGACGCTGTTCTTCGCGCCGGCCCAGGCCAGGAAGCGCGGCGACGAATGGGGCGCGGCCGAGTTCGCGCGCCGCCTGGTGGAGGCTTGGCAAGGTTGGCTGGCGCAACTGGCGCAAGGCGGCGGACCGCGGGTGCAGCACCACACGGGAGCCGACGCCGCGCTGCAGGCCTACCGCCGCATGGCGGCGGGCGACGTCGACCCCGCGGCCGGGCACGTCGTCGCGTTGCGATGACGGGGCGCGGCGACAATGCCGCATGAGCGAACCGACCGGCCACCCCTATGACACCCTGACGCCCGACACGGTGCTCGACGCCCTTGCGGGCGTGGGCCTGTTCGGCGACGGCCGCCTGCTGGCGCTGAGCTCGTACGAGAACCGCGTCTACCAGGTGCACCTGGAAGACGCCTTCGAAGGCGTGGGCATCGTGGTCGCCAAGTTCTACCGGCCCGGCCGCTGGAGCGATGCGCAGATCCTGGAGGAGCACGCCTTCGCCGCCGAACTGCAGCAGGCCGAGGTGCCGCTGGTGGCGCCGCTCGCGCCGCAGGGCAGCACGCTGCACCGCCACGCCGGCTTCGCCTTCAGCGTCAGTCCGCGGCGTGGCGGCCGCCAGCCCGAACTCGACGACGCGGAGGTGCTCGAATGGATCGGCCGCTACCTGGCGCGCCTGCACACGGTGGGCGCGCGCCATCCTTTCAGCGTCCGCCCGGCACTCGATGCCGCCACCTTCGGCGAAGAACCGCGCGACTGGCTGCTGGCCCACGATGCGATCCCGCTGGAAGTGCAAGGCGCCTGGACCCGGCGCTGCGACGAAGCGCTGCAGCGCATCCGCACGGCCCTGGACGAGGCCAAGGCCGCCGGCGTGCGCAGGCAGCGCCTGCACGGCGACTGCCATCCGGGCAACATCCTGTGGACGCCCGATGCCGGCCCGCACTTCGTCGACCTCGACGACGCCCGCATGGGCCCGGCGGTGCAGGACCTGTGGATGCTTCTTTCGGGCGACCGCGCGCAGCGCCAGCGCCAGCTCGGCGCGCTGCTCGATGGCTACGAGCAGTTGCACGACTTCGACCGCGCCGAACTCGCCCTCATCGAGCCGCTGCGGACCCTGCGCCTGATCCACTACAGCGCCTGGCTGGCGCGCCGCTGGGACGACCCGGCCTTTCCCCAGACCTTCCCCTGGTTCGGCACGCCGGACTACTGGCGCGACCAGGTCGTGATGCTGGAAGACCAGCTGGAACAGATGGACGAGCCGCCCTTGGTGGCTTGA
>JAEZKX010000265.1 GCA_023436025.1 Pseudomonadota bacterium
GCCGTCCCCAGCATGCCGCTGGCGGCGCCGGCCCGACGCAGGGGCGCGCCGAACGGGCGGCTGCGGCCTGCCCGCCGCCGCCACCGGACGGGCTGTGGCCTGCCGTGGAAATTCACGTTGCGGCGCAGCTGCGCAGGCAACAGAATCCGGCCGTGCGCCGGCTTAGCTCAGTGGTAGAGCAACCGCCTTGTAAGCGGTAGGTCGTCCGTTCGATCCGGACATCCGGCACCAGTCTCGGGATGGTCGGTGCTTCCTGCCCGACCAGCGGAGCGGCTGCCTACTTTCGGGGGCTTCCAAGCTTGAGGCGGATTGCGGTAACCTGCCATCCGCGATTGTTGAGCTTGGAAAGCATCAGTGGCAGCAGCTGGCGGAGCTTGGCTGCCGCGGCGCTCCCCTCCACGAGCAGGCACCAGCTGGTCCCCTCGATGGGACCGGGACGGACACGGGGGCGCAGGGGAGCAGGAATGAGGGACTCGACTGCCTGAAGGCGTTCACCGGATTCGCGCGCGAGCTGCGCGAGCCGGGCGAGCGTGGGCGAATCCTCGGCGGCCTCGTGCAGAGGCACCGGGTAGCGTCGGCGGTCCATGGAGCTTCGAAGGAGGGGGAAAAAAGTGCAGTTCATTATCACGGACGCCTGGGTGGCGCAAAGCCGTGCGGTCCACCTGAGCGGCGCCAAGCTGGTGGCGGCGGTCCTGGCCGCGTCGCTGGTGCTCATGCTGGTGGCCGCCGGCCTCTACCACTGGGTGTTCCTCAAGGGCGCGCGAGACAACTGGCCCGTCATCGGCACCTTGGTGCGGCTGGTCGTCAAGGACGAGTTCGAGCAGCGCGACCGCTTCATGCGCGAAAACCTCGATGCCATGGCGCGGCGCCTGGGCGAGATGCAGGCCCGCATGGTGCAGCTGGAGGCCCTGGGCGAGCGCGTCTCGGGCCTGGCGGGGATCCAGCCCAACGAATTGAAGCTGGCCGCCCAGGGCCGCGGCGGCGCGCTGGTGGAGAGCCGCTCCCTGTCAATGCAGGAGCTGCAGGCCATGCTCAACGACCTGGAGCAGCTGACTGGCGAGCGCACAGACTTGCTGACGCTCATGGAGTCGCGCCTGTTCGACGCCCGGATCAAGAAGCAGATGATCCCGACGCAGCACCCCATCGACAAGGGCAACGTCGGCTCCGCCTTCGGCTTCCGCATCGACCCGTTCACCGGCCGCTCGGCGCTGCACACCGGTCTGGACTTCCAGGCCGAGACCGGCACGTCCATCCTGGCGGCCGCCGGCGGCGTGGTGGTGGCGTCCGAGATGCATCCCCAGTACGGCAACATGGTGGAAGTCGACCATGGCAACGAGCTGGTCACCCGCTACGCCCATGCCTCCAAGCTGCTGGTGAAGAAGGGCGACCTGGTCAAGCGCGGCCAGAAGCTGGCCGAGGTCGGCAGCACCGGCCGCTCCACCGGACCCCACCTGCACTTCGAGGTGATGGTGCAGGGTGTCCCGCAGGACCCGCAGAAGTTCCTGACGGCGGGCAACAGCAAGCCGCCCGCCGCCTTGCTGGCCGTGGCAGGCGAGCGCACCGGCAAATAGGGCCTGTGCGGGCCCCGTCGCAGCACCCTCCAAGCCGGCCCCAGGCAGGTAAAATCCTTCGTTTCCCGCCGCTGTCGAGCCTTGCTTCGACGGGCGGCGGCCCCAACTGATCCTGCTGAGCAACTAGGGGACTGCGCTGTCCCGGCGCGTTCATGGCCATCACCTTTCTCACCAAACTCTTCGGCTCCCGCAACGACCGCCTGCTCAAGCAGTACCGCCGGGTCGTCGACAAGATCAACGGGCTCGAGCCGCAGCTGGAAAAACTCTCCGACGCACAGCTTCAGGCCAAGACGCCGGAGTTCCGCGAACGCCTGGCCAAGGGCGAGACGCTGGACGACCTGCTGCCGGAGGCCTTCGCCGTGGTGCGCGAGGCGTCCAAGCGCGTGATGAAGATGCGCCACTTCGACGTGCAGCTGCTCGGTGGCATGGCGCTGCATTACGGCAAGATCGCCGAGATGCGCACCGGCGAAGGCAAGACGCTGACGGCCACGCTGCCGGTGTACCTCAACGCCCTCGAAGGCAAGGGCGTGCACGTGGTGACGGTCAACGACTACCTGGCCAACCGCGATGCGACCTGGATGGGCCGGGTCTACAACTTCCTCGGCCTGACGGTGGGCGTCAACCTGCCGCAGATGCCGCGCGACCAGAAGCAGGCCGCCTACCGTTCGGACATCACCTACGGCACCAACAACGAGTTCGGGTTCGACTACCTGCGCGACAACATGGTGTACGAGACGGGCGATCGCGTGCAGCGCGGCCTGCACTACGCCATCGTCGACGAGGTCGACTCGATCCTGATCGACGAGGCCCGCACCCCGCTGATCATCAGCGGCCAGGCGGAGGACCACACCGACCTGTACCTCGCGATCCAGCGCGCCGTGCCCCTGCTGACCCGGCAGGAGGGCGAGGCCGACCCGCGCACCGGCGAAGGCGTCACCAAGCCCGGTGACTTCACCGTCGACGAAAAGACGCGACAGGCCTTCCTGACGGAGCAGGGCCACGAGAACGCCGAGCGCATCCTCGCCAACATGGGGCTGATCCCGGAAGGGTCGTCGCTGTACGACCCGGCCAACATCTCCCTGATGCACCACCTCAACGCGGCGCTGCGGGCCCAGCACCTGTACCACCGCGACCAGCACTACGTGGTGCAGGACGGCGAGGTCGTGATCGTCGACGAGTTCACCGGACGCCTGATGGCCGGGCGCCGCTGGAGCGATGGCCTGCACCAGGCGGTGGAGGCCAAGGAAGGCGTGGGCATCCAGCCCGAGAACCAGACGCTGGCCTCGATCACCTTCCAGAACTACTTCCGCCTGTACGGCAAGCTCGCCGGCATGACCGGCACGGCCGACACCGAGGCCTTCGAGTTCCAGGAGATCTACGGGCTCGAGACGGTGGTGCTGCCGCCCAACCGCCCGAGCAAGCGCGACGACCAGCTCGACCGCGTCTACAAGACGGCACGCGAGAAGTACGACGCGGCCATCCAGGACATCCGCGAATGCCACGAGCGGGGCCAGCCGGTGCTGGTGGGCACGAGCTCGATCGAGAACTCCGAGATCATCTCGCAGCTGCTCGACAAGGCGGGGCTGCCGCACCAGGTGCTCAACGCCAAGCAGCACGCGCGCGAAGCCGACATCGTGGCGCAGGCCGGCCGGCCGAAGATGATCACCATCGCCACCAACATGGCGGGCCGCGGCACCGACATCGTGCTGGGGGGCAACGTCGAGAAGGCGATCGAGGCGGTCGAGGCCGACGCATCGCTGGACGCGGCGACCAAGGAAGCGCGCATCGCCGAACTGCGCGCGCAGTGGCAGAAGGACCATGACTTCGTGGTGCAGCAGGGCGGCCTGCGCATCATCGCGACCGAACGGCACGAGAGCCGCCGCATCGACAACCAGCTGCGCGGCCGCTCCGGCCGCCAGGGCGACCCGGGCTCCTCGCGCTTCTACCTGTCGCTCGACGATCCGCTGATGCGCATCTTCGCGGGCGACCGCGTGCGTGCGATCATGGATCGCCTGAAGATGCCCGATGGCGAAGCCATCGAGGCTGGCATCGTCACGCGCAGCATCGAGAGCGCACAGCGCAAGGTCGAGGGCCGCAACTTCGACGTGCGCAAGCAGCTGCTGGAGTACGACGACGTCTCCAACGACCAGCGCAAGGTGATCTACCAGCAGCGCAACGACATCCTCGACGCGCAGGACCTCGGGCCGCAGATCGCCGCCCTGCGCGAGGGCTGCTTCACCGACATCGCCCACCAGTATGTGCCGCCCGAGTCGGTGGAGGAGCAGTGGGACCTGCCGGGCCTGGAGAAGGTGCTGGCCGAGGACTGGGACATCCACCTGGCCCTGCAGAAGGAAGTCGAGGCGTCCTCTTCCATCACGGACGAGGACATCGCCGAGCGCGTGGTGGCCGCCGCGCACCAGGCCTTCAAGGCCAAGGTTGACCTGGTGGGCGAGCAGAACTTCACCCAGTTCGAGCGCATGGTGCTGCTGCAAACCATCGACTCCAACTGGCGCGAGCACCTGGCGGCGCTGGACTACCTGCGCCAGGGCATCCACCTGCGCGGCTACGCGCAGAAGCAGCCCAAGCAGGAGTACAAGCGCGAGGCCTTCGAGCTGTTCGGGCAAATGCTGGACGCGGTGAAGAACGAGGTCACGCGCATCCTGATGACGGTCAAGATCCAGTCGGCCGAGCAGGTGGAGCAGGCCGCCGAAGCCCTGGAGGACCGCGCCGAGCGCATCGCCAACGTCACCTACACCGCCCCCACCGAGACGGGCGGGGTGGAGACCACGCTGGACCAGGGCACTGCCGTCGCGGCGGCCGACGAGGTGCCGCGCGTGGGGCGCAACGATCCCTGCCCCTGCGGCAGCGGCAAGAAGTACAAGCACTGCCACGGCCGGCTGACCTGAGCCGTGGGAGGCCGGGCTGGCTCGCGCATGCGAAGCCGGCCTAGCTAGCTCAGCGTTAAATCCTTACGTTGCAACAGTGCATGCCGTGTCTTTCACACGGATGCACGGCCACCCCTGTCAATATTGACAGGGGTAAACCGACTGGCGGTCGAGTTTCCTTCTCCAATGGTGCCACTGCTTTTACCAGAGGTCACCATGGAAGTTCTTGACACTGTCTCCTGCGATCCAAGCGCCGACCCTGCGCTGCCGCCCGCGCTGCGCAGGCGCATCGCCCGTGAGTTCTCCAGCCGTTGGCGGGAGGAGTGGGGCGGAAAGTTCGTGCTGCACGGCTGCCCCACCGGCTCCGGGGCGGTGCGTCTCGACGGCAACGACTATCTCAACGTGAGCGGCCATCCGGCCATCGTGCAGGCCCAGGTCACGGCACTGCGCAACGACCGGGAGACCGTGGTCCAGTCCGGCGTGTTCCTGCTCGACGACCATCCTTCCCATGTTTTCGAGAAGGCCATGGCCCGTTGGATCGGCAAGCCCGACGGCTTCCTGTGCCAGTCCGGCTATGCCGCGAACCTGGGCCTGCTGCAGATCATCGCCGACGCCGACACGCCGGTGTATCTGGACAGCCTGGCCCACATGTCGCTGTGGGAGGGCGCGCGCGCGGCCAAGGCGCCGGCGCATGCGTTCCGCCACAACGATCCGCGGCACCTCGATCGCATGATGGCGGCCCATGGACCTGGCGTGGTGGTGGTCGACTCGGTCTACAGCACCACTGGCGCCGTGTGCCCGCTGGTGGAGCTGATCGAGGTGGCCGAGCGCCACGGTGCCACGATCGTGGTCGACGAGTCGCACTCGCTCGGCACCCACGGCCCGGGCGGCGCCGGCCTGTGCGCGGCGCTCGGCGTCACCGACCGGGTCCACTTCATCACCGCCAGCCTGGCCAAGGCGTTCGCGGGCCGTGCCGGCTTCTTCACCGCGCCGGCCTCGATGCGCTACTACGTGCTGATCTCCGCCTTCCCCAACATCTTCAGCTCCTCGCTGCTGCCGCACGAAGTGGCCGGCCTGGCCGCGACCCTGGAGGTGATCCGCAACAGCGACGATGCCCGCCGACGCCTGCACGCCAACACGGCCCGCTTGCGCGCCAGCCTCGCCGCCATGGGTTATCCGATCCACCAGGGTACCGAGCAGATCATCGCGCTGGAGGCTGGCAGCGAAGCGGCGGCGATCCTGCTGCGCGACGCGCTGCAGTCGCGCGACGTGGTCGGCGCCGTGTTCTGCGCGCCAGCCACCAGCAAGAACCGCGCGATGGTGCGCCTGACCCTGCATGCCGGCCTCACCGAAGCCGAACTCACCCACGTCGAGAACGTGGCGCGCGAGATCCTGCCCCTCGTCAAGCCGCAGGAGTGGCCGATCGCGCGCCGCAAGCGCGCCGCCGCCTGATCGGGCCGGCCCGCTCGCGCAGCGAGCGCACCGTTCTCCCGTCGTGCTGCGCACGCTGCGCGGACACGCGCCTGCGCATGCGGCATCTTCAGCCCTGCACCTGGCGCCGCTCCTGCCGCGACAGCCAGGCGCTGTAGCTGTTGGCGACGTCGGGGCACATGGGCGATTCGATCGTGAACAGGGCGCCCAGCAGGGGCGCATCGGCGCCGAAGGTGACGGCCGGCGCCAGTTGCGGCGGCGCGGCCTGGTCGAGGGCCTGGCGCAGCTCGAGGTTGCCGAGCTGGCGCCCCTGGCGGATGTCCTCGAGACCCTGGGCGGGGACGCCCTCGAGCTCGGCCAGCTCCGCCAGGGTGTGCAGGCTGTCGCGCGCCTCCAGCTGCAGCCACGAGACGTGGCCGCTCGCATCCATGCCCAGCACGCCGAAGGGCTGGCCGATGACCACATGCTCCACCCAGCGCTTGGCGGCGAAGTTGGCGAGGTCGCGGCCGACGTCGGTGGCGCGCAGCAGCGCGTTCTGTTGCTGCGTGAGCGTGGCCCGCCAGGTCTGCGCATGGCCGGCATAGGGCGTGGCCAGCAGGTGTTCGACGGCCTCGACCAGGCGGCGCGAGATGTCGGGCGTCTGCTTGGGGATGAATTGCTCGATGAGGCCGCGGTTGAAGGCGCGCACCGCGACCTGTTCGTCGGCCTGCCCGGTCAGGAGCACGCGCGCGCCGGGCCAGTCGGCGAGTTCGGAAAGCACCTGCAGTCCGTCCATTCCAGGCATGGAGAAGTCGACCACGCACACGCGCGTGAGCGCGAAGCGCTCGGTGTACTTGGACCAGTAGCCAAGCACCTGCGGGATCAGCGGCTTGCCACTGCGCCATTGCTCCACCAGCTGCTGCTGGTTCCAAGCGTCGGCCTCCCAGAAGGGCGGCTCCTGCTGCAGGTACTTGATGGCCTGGCCCGGGTGCAGGAACAACTTGACGTGCCAGTGCCTCGGCAGGACGAGTGCCAGCATCTCCAGGTAGTCCGGGTCGTCGTCGAGAAAGACGATGGTGCCGGGCCGGTGGAACAGCGGGAAATTGACGGGAGCGGCCATGCGGGGGTGCTAGCGGGCGGGCAGCTCGATGGTGAAGGCGGCGCCCTTGCCGGCTTCCGATCGTACGCGAATGGAGCCCCCGGCACTTTCCACCACGCGCCGGCAGAAGGCAAGACCCAGGCCGTGGCCGGTCCCATCGCTGGTCGAGAAGAAGGGCTCGAAGATGCGCGGCTGCAGCTCGGCTGCGATGCCGACGCCGCGGTCGACGAGGGTGATGCGTCCGCGGCCGTCGGGCAGTTCGCCGATCTCGAAGCGGATGTCGCCCGGCTCGCAGGGAGCGCTGGTGGCGGCCAGGGAGCGCAGCGCATTCTTCATGAGGTTGTCGAGCACCTGATGGAACAGCGCGCCGGAGCCGAGGAAGAAGAAGTCCTTCTCGACCGAGATGGTGACGCAGTCGCGCTCGCGCTTGCTGCGAAACGGATAGTTGGCCACCGCCTGGCGGACGATGTGGGTGGCCGACAGCGATTCGCGGTGGCCCGGCAGCCGCATCAGCCGGGCGTTGGCGATCTGCATGTCGATCTGCCGGTTCATGTTGCGCACCAAGCTGTGCAGCCGCGCCGCCAGCTCTTCCAGCCTCCCGCCGGTGCTGCCCGGGCTGTCGGCGGCCGCGCCGCGCACCGCGTCGCCGATCAGCGCCATGGTGGCCAGCGGCGTGCGCAGTTCGTGGGCCATGATGCCCATCGTGGCCAGCGTGTGGGCGAGCTGCTCGCGCCGCAGGTTGGCCGAGGACACGCCCAGCAGCATGCCCATGGCGACGCAGAAGCCCACCACTGCCAGGTTGGTCCACATCGTTTCGTCACTCATCGGGGCCACATCGGGGCCGAACCAGACGAACAGCAGGCGTGCCAGCCCGGCGCCGAGCAGGACGCCGACGGTGGCGATGCGCCAGTCGGTGGTGAAGTAGTAGATGAGCACCATGGCCGCCATGCTGCCCAGCCAGGCGGCGTTGCCGCCGTTGCAGTAGAACATCCAGCTGAACAGGAACGGCAGCTCGAACCAGAAGACCACGGTGAAGACCTGGCCAGAGAAGCGGCTGGACGGGTCGCTGCTGACCGCCTTGCTGAACAGCAGCAGCCCCAGCGACGCGGTGAACAGGCGCAGCGGCAGGTTCTCGTAGGGCTGGGGCAGCCAGACGGCCCAGATCAGCCAGAACAGCGGATGGCCCAGCAACGTGAACAGGCCCAGCCCCTTCATCCGCAGCGGGGAAGGGTGCAGCACGGGCACCAGGGGCGCATCGACGACCTCCTGCCGCACCCATTGCTTCACCCTTTGGTAGGCCGAGAACTTCGGGGCCGCGGGACTGACCATGGGAAAGTGGGATGGACGCGTGCGCAAGAGCGAGGTTGTTGGGGTCACGGATGAGGGGCCATGCTATTGTCAGGTCCTTTTCCGCGCGCGTCGATGCATCTACCTGTTAATTTTGACAGTACGAGCCTGGACGGCATCCTGAGCGACTGGGTGACCGCCCTCGGGGAGTACTCGGTCGATGCGGTCGTGATTCTGGGCCCGGACCCGTTCGGAGGCAGCGAAGATCGACAAGTGGTGGCCGTCCATCCACCGGTGGTGAACGAAGCGGCGCGCGCCCTGGCCGAGAGCCGGGATTTCGGCGCCAGCTGGCGCGACAGCGACGCTCCCATGGTGGCCTGGCAGACCATCGGCCGCTCCGCGCCCCAGCACAGCAGCCGCTGGCGACTGTTGTGGCTGGCGCACGGCTACCAGACCGTGGTGCGGGTGGAGTTCTCGCTGCCGGCGGGACGGGCCTTCGAAGTCTTCATGTTCAGCCCGCGCGAGCTGACCGACCGCGCCGAGGTGGCCGCCCTGGTCTGGTCCGCCCTCAACATCTGGCCGGTGGTGCGCCGTTGCATCGCGGTGGCACGCTCCATGCTGAGCCCGCGCGAGCGGGAGTGCCTGCGCCATGCCTTCCAGGGCCTGACGGCGCGCCAGACCTCCGAGCAGTTGCAGTGCAGCGAGCGGACCGTCAACTACCACCTGGCCAATGCCATGAACAAGTTGAAGGTGGACAACAAGATGGCGGCGATCCAGCGGGCCTGCTGGCTGGGCGCCATTTAGTCCTTTGGTGCGCGCGTGCGCACCGCTACCATTGCGCCATGGCAGACGACTCCGACGACCGCACCGCCTCGCTGATGACGCCGGCGAAGCTGGCGCAGCTGAAGGTCCGCCCCCAGGCGGCCAGCCCCGCCGCTTGGCTCGACCAGCTGGCGGCCGATGCCGGCAGCGGCCATGTCCGGCGCCTGGTGGACCTGCGCGGCCAGCTCGAGGCGCAGGCACGCGCGCATGCCTACGGCGCCGTCCATTCGGCCATGGAGGCGTTGGCCGAAGCCCTGGAGCGCATCGATTTCGACCTGCTGCAGCCCCGGGGCTGGCTGGCGCGCGCCACCGGCAAGGGCAAGGCGGAAGGCGCCGGTTTCGCGGCGCGCTACGAACGCAGCGTGCGCGCGGGCGAGGACCTCAAGGACGAGATCCGCGAGCTGCAGCGCCGCGCGCAAGCCCAGGCCGGAGCGGCCGACCGGACGCTGCTGGAGTTCGACGTCGAGGTCAAGGCCATCGAGAAGATCATCGACCAGGGCGCGCGCTGGCTGCAGGACATGCGCAACCAGCTGCGCACGCGCGAGGCCCTGGGCGGCGACACCGCCGCCATGCAGTCCATGCGGGCGGACGCGGCGCGCTGCGAGTTGCTGGTCGCGCGCCTGAAGCTGCTGCGTGCGGCGAGCTCGGCGGCCCAGCAGGGCGTCGAGAAGACCCGCAACGCGGCCAAAAGGCGCGCCGCCCTGCTCGACACGCTGCGGGCGCTGGACGGCGACTGGACGCAGTGGCAGCACCGGATGGGGC